>DATDRD010000614.1:0-4295 GCA_035291925.1 Anaerolineales bacterium | reverse complement strand
CGCCGCGCGCGAGGAGGATTACATCTGGAGATTGGAGAACGAGGGATTGAATCGCGTTCACAAGAGCAGGAGGAGCTTCAATTCCCTGCACTGGGGATGGCGCAAGAATGATCTCAACCAGCGGCAGACGACGTCGCAATGTATTGAGCATGTCGTGCAGCGCCGCGCCAGTCGCAGAAGTGACGATGCCGATCCTTTGCGGAAACACCGGAATAGGGCGCTTGCGTTCGGGAGCAAACAGACCCTCGGCCTCGAGCATGGACTTAAGGCGCAGAAACTCCTGATATAACGCGCCTTCGCCCAGAGGCCTGACTTGATCGGCATAGAGTTGATATTGCCCGCTGACTTCGTAAATGCCGATCCTGCCGTGCACCTCCACCTCCATGCCATCCTGAAGTGCGACTCCTAAACGAGCTGCACTCGTCTTCCATATCACGCATTTAAGGGCTGCAGCTGAATCCTTCAGGGTGAAATAAACATGACCCGAAGCCGGGCGCGACAGATTCGAGATTTCACCCTGCACCCAGACATCCTGAAGCGATTCATTCTCTTCAAGGAGTTTGCGGATGTAGAACGTCAGCCGCGAGACTGTCCATTGCTGCGTGGAGAACAGGGTGGGTTGCATTGACAGGAGGATACTCGAATTTATGGAAGAATGTCAACAGAGCTGGTACAAATTGGCAGTCCGCCCAGCCTATTTCTCTGCTAAAATTCAACCATCCCATGAATCACCTCTGGTCACCGTGGCGTATGGAGTATATCGAAAACACTAGCAAAGAAGACGGGTGTATATTTTGTATTGCGCAAGGCAAGGAGGATAGCGCAGAGAATCTCATCGCGCATCGTGGTGAACGCGCCTATGTGATCCTGAACCGCTATCCCTACACGAGCGGGCACTTGATGGTCGTCCCGTTCGAGCACAAAGCCAGCCTTGAAGAACTCGATCCGGTGACCCGTGCCGAAATGATGGAATTGACAACGCGCTGTATGACCGTATTGCGCAAGGTTTACAATCCCCAGGCCTTCAACATGGGGGCGAACATCGGCGAAGCAGCCGGCGCGGGTGTGAAGGGACATGTTCATCTTCATATTGTGCCGCGCTGGAGAGGTGACACAAATTTCATGTCCACGCTGGGAGCCTCGCGCGTATTACCAGAGTTGCTGGGAGATACCTATCAACGCATCAAGAATGGATTTCAAAAACCATGATGTAGGTTGGATTGCCAATCCGACTTACGCAACCTGGATCATCGCAATAGCTTTACTTCTGGGCAGCTGCCGCCCAAACATTGGGATAGTCACGAATCCACCTGAGCGTCAAACAACTGAGTTAACTGAAACATCTGTCCCCCTGCAATCCACACCAGCCACCCAAACTGTCGCTGAGCCATCTCCTATGATCGAAGTCGACAATCCATTGACAGGATTGCCCGTTGCAGACCCATCCATGCTCGAATTCCCGGCCGCGCTTGTTTCGATTTCACACTTCCCTGTTACGGCGCGTCCGCAGGCGGGGTTATCGTTCGCGCCGTATGTGTTCGAGATTTACATTACTGAAGGGGCAACGCGTTTCCTGACGGCTTTCTACGGTGAATTCCCTGCGCCTGAAGTTCCAGTCACCGGCAATTGCGAGATTAGAAGGGAGATCTTTACTCAAACCGGGCTGATTCTGGGCAACCGGGTCTGGCTGGATTCAAATGGAAACGGTCGTCAGGAAGCCTGGGAACGTGGCATCGGTGGAGTTTGCGTCAATTTGTATGATGCAAATGGCGCCTGGCTTCAACAGACCACAACAGACAGCAACGGCTATTATGGGTTCAATCTTGAAGTGGGAACATACTTCGTTGAGTTCATTAAGCCTGCGGGGATGGAATTTGCCCGGAAAGATGTCTCGGATGAAGATAAGGATAGTGATGTGGATCAGACTACAGGCCGCAGCGCTGCGCTGGATATCTCCTCCTCGCTTCTTCACCTGGACGCGGGCCTGATCCCGCTGGCGGTGCCCATCCCGGCTCCAACGGAATTTCCTGAAGCGAAAGTTGGACCCGTCCGATCGGGTCGTTTGGTTTACGCGGATATCGCGGCTTTCTTCCCCGATTCTTGTCTCATCTACGCATTCGCATCCGCTGAGGTGCTGGTGCACCTGCCGGTATGCGCTCTTGTAACACATGATGTTCAGGGCGGCGGTTATATGCTGGATATCAATGAAATGGCCCAACTGGCGAGGGACAGCAAGCAAGCAGACCAGGAAATCAATTACGCCAGCAATGTCTATGGCGCACAGCCGCCTCAAGGAGGAGTACCCGCCTCGCAACTGCATGTTTACATTGCGTGGCTCAATCAATCGGCATGGGTGTACGATCCGCTCTATCAAAGCTGGTGGCGCTATGTGGACGATGCAGATTCGCAAACGGCGGGCATGTTACACCCGGAAATTGACCGCCTGACAGGGCGTCAGTTACATTTTGAGAATGTAATCGTTCTGTTTGCCCAGCATGATGTAATCTCGCCAACCAACCTGGATATTCATCTTGAACAGGACTGGGTCGGCGATGCGCTGTTATTCCGCGACGGGAAGATGTATGAGATCAGGTGGAGCACGGTTGCAAGCGACGAAGAACTGCAAGCGGGTCGCCGCAAACCTATTCAATTCCTCAGTCTCGATGACAGCACACCTCTCCCACTCAAGCCGGGACATACATGGGTGCTGATTGTCACGCCTGAAACGCCTGTCACTGAAATGTCAACAGGTGAATGGCTGTTACAATTCCACCAGCCGGCAGGCGCGAAGTAAATAGTGACTGGAGACTAGAGATTGGAGATTTGCAGAAGGATGCTCCCTGGTATTGCGCGCAAAATCATCTTCGCATGTCTCATCTTTTTTCTCTCGGCCTGCGCGAGCGCGAAAAATGTTCAACCGCCTCCAATCGAAACACAACCGCCGGTCCTTACCACTACATCTACATCAACTGCAATTCCTACCGCAACATACACTCCTCAACCACGCCTTTCCCCTGTCACATACGGGCCTGAGCTTGAGGGTTTTCCCTCAGGTGTGAATCCACTCACGGGGCGCGAAGTGGCTGATCCATCCTTACTCGTTTACCCCGCGGTGCTGGTTTCCATCAGCAACATGCCAGTCACTGCGCGCCCACAGGCAGGGCCCGGCTTCGCGCCGTGGGTCTTCGAACTCTTTATCGGCGAAGGCACGACTCGTTTTATGGGCGTCTTTTATGGTGATTACCCGCGTGCAGTCCCAAACGTCAATGGCGGGTGCGAAGTGCGCGAAGAGATTATTCATCCAAAGGGAGATTGGGTTGGCAACCGCGTCTGGCTGGATGAAAACGAAAACGGCCAGCAGGATGCCTGGGAGGCCGGTGTTGGAGGTGTCTGCATCCAGTTGTTAAACGGGATCAGCCGCGAGGTCCTGAGTGAAACGACAACCGATTCCAACGGCTATTATGCATTCGAGCGTCCGGATGTCCAGTCGATCATCCACTTTATCAAGCCTGAATCCTATCAATTCACCAAATCGGATGTAGATAATGATGACCGCGATAGCGACGCGCATGTGTCGACTGGAGAAACTCCGATTTTTCAAGTAGGCGCGACCGGCTCATTCTGGGACGCGGGCTTGACTGGCGAAGCCGTGTCCGAAGAGCCCATCCCCGTGCCAAGTCCCATCGTGACAGGTACGCCGCCAAACTGGTATATTCCATCTGAGCCGTACGTCGGTCCGATCCGTTCCGGGCGATTGACCTATAATCAAATTGCACATATGTTCCCGAATAGTTGTCTCGTTTATGCCAGCGCGGCGTGGGATATCGGCGAGAGACTGGACGCGTGCGAGATTGTTTATGGCGTGGACAAAACGACTCCAAACAGCGCGTTATTGACGGTAGCGCGTTTACGTGAACTGGCTGAAGAAAGCCTGAACCCGAGACAGGCTGTTAACTATTCAGGCAATCTGTTCTCAGATACTGTCCCCGCGGCCGGGCAGGCTGCAAACACAATCAACGTTTACTATCATTCGTACAGTCAATCTGGCTGGCAATATGATCCCATCTCACAGACATATCTGCGTTACACAGACCGCGCCGATGGGACGGGAGAGTTATTCCCTGCCATGGATCGGTTGACTGAAAGACAACTGGCGTTTGAAAATGTGGTCGTTGTCCTTGCCGAGCACATCCGCTTTCGCCACAATCAACTTGAAGTTGATTTCAGTCTGGGACAAAAACGCCCCGCCTACCTGTTCCGCGATGGGCAGGCTTTCAAGATCTTTTGGTCTACAG
>DATDRD010000613.1:0-3172 GCA_035291925.1 Anaerolineales bacterium | reverse complement strand
TTGAGTTGCCAGCATGTGCTGTACCCGATCCCACATGAGATGATTAGTGAAGGAGAGGACTCTATGGCATACATTCCCCCTGTCATTGTTTTACCTGGAATCACCGGAACGAATTTGCGTGATGAGTACCAGACACCGCCTGATGTAGTCTGGAGTGTGTTGCGACACGATTACGCGCGGGTGGCCCTTCATCCGGATAACCTTCTCTACGAGGCGCTGGAGCCCGCACGCGTTCAGGCGGATAGCGTTTTCGATGTTGCCTATAAGGAAATTATTCAGGAACTGCGTTATAACCTGCGCCAAAAAGAAGACAAGCCCGTACCAGTTTTTCCGTTTGGGTATGACTGGCGGCAACCACTGGATGTAATCGAAGCCCATTTTGCCGTGTTTGTGGATGAAGTGATCGAACGAACCAAACTGCTTCGCCATTATGCTGAAGCAGGATATGCAGATGATCCGAAGGTGAATCTGGTCGGTCATTCGATGGGCGGCCTGATCATTGCAGGGTATTTGGAACGTAAGGGGAAATCTGCACCTGTCACGAAGGTGGCGACTCTGGCAACGCCGTTCCGAGGATCGTTTGAGGCTGTGATCAAGATAGCTACGGGGACGGCAAATCTCGGTACCGATGAACCAACTTCTCGTGAGCGCGAAGCGGCCCGTCTGACCCCATCGCTCTATCATCTGCTGCCAGAGATCGAAGGCGGGCTGGAGATCGATGATCCGAAACTTCCCAGGAGTCTGTTTGATTCGGGTCTATGGCAGCGGGGCGTGATCGATTCCATTGTGGAATTCGTGCGATTGCAAGCCGTCTTGAAAACAGACCGCCAACAGCAAGCGCAAACCTTGTTCGCCAGTTTACTGCAAGCCGCGCAAACACATCGCAACCGCATCGAAAACTTTCAGCTTTCCAAGGCAGGTTTACGCCCCGAGGATTGGTTGTGTGTGGCTGGCGTGGACTCGGTGACTCGTGTACGGCTGAAGATCACGAAGAGTTCGCGCGGTCCCATGTTTGACCTCGGCTCCAACTACCGCCAAAACCTGTGGAGGAAAGACCCAAGAAATCAGACTGACTGGCGGCTGACAGGCGATGGCACAGTGCCGTTTGAAGCGGCACGCCCCACTTTCCTTGGACCTGAAAACATGGTCTGTGTGACTCCTGAAGATTACGGGTATTGGGAGGTACAGGATAAAGTTACTGCAGCCGTGGCCGGGTTCCATGCCATCATGCCGAATATGGATATGCTGCACCGAATCATCGTGCGCCATTTTACAGGGCGTCCGGATTATGGCGGAAACACCTGGGGAAGGCCCGCGCCCGGTGTTTCGAATGAACAGTGGCGCCCGCCAGTGACCCTGCGCATCAAATAAAAGATACAAGTGGATCTGAACGAAGAGACCAGCATGTGAACCTGGTCTCTTTGCTTTATGCCCCACCGCCCGAGCGGCACCTCCCTCAAATCCGACGAATTATATGTTGAAGACGCATCCCAAGTTTTCATCGTCGGATTTGGGGGATGCAGGAGCGCGTTTCCATGCCAGGATTTTGGCATTGTTGCCGGGTGCTATAATATTCTTAATTCCTGCATGAAAAAACCACCAAGTGTCTTGCTAAAAAATTTGATTGGGTTGTTAATATTGACAGCCTGCTCTTCGACTGGTGAATCTGTCACGCCTGTGACGATAACAGCGATCCCACAACCTACCGCGACAGAAGTCAGGATATTACCTACACCTGCCTCTCCTGGCGATTCAATACTCTGGCAAGACCTGCTAGTGACGATGGATCAAATTGGAACCACGGAGGACTTTATTACCGAATTTGGCTCCACAAGAAGCCCATCTCCAGGAATGAAATTTATGTGGGCGCATATTCAACTCAAAAATGTGGGACAGATCGAGATTGATATACCTCACCTTGAACACTTTAGTGTGTTGTATGCTGCAACAGAGCTTAAGCCAACCTACGGTCATCGCCAGGGATATACAGAATATTCGACGTTGGGACCTATCCTGTTTCCGAACCAGGAAGCGGACGGTTGGATTCGGTTTGATATTCCCGCCACGGCTGAGTTAAAAGACATGCGTTGTGTTTTCATCCCCGAGAGCTCACAAATAGGCACATCCTTCTCGTCTCCCAATTATCCTTATGCAGAAGATAAACCGACCTATGTATGGAAGTGCGCACCGTAAAATCAGAGTGCAGTACCCAACTATTTATGAAATGCGCTGGATAGACTTTCTTTCCCAAAGCAGAGGGGTTTTAGGCGAGGTCAGCCTACCCCGCCCTGCGGGCGCGTGGACATGCTAGAATTTTGTCCGTTTCAAGTAGTGCTATAATTTGATTACTTATGCCAACAATTTGGGAACATGGCCCTTATCGTTTTTTTATCTACTCTGCCGACCGCGATGAACCGCCCCACGTCCATGTGGAACGCGAAAGGAACAAGGCGAAATTCTGGCTTGACCCAGTGCGTTTACAAAGCAGCGGCAGATATAACCGCAATGAAATCAACCGTATTCATCGATTGATTGAGGAAAACCAAGGAATGCTGTTGGAGAAATGGAATGACTACTTTAGCGATTGAACTCCGCATGGCTTTGGCGCAAAACGTCAATGTGACTGACGACGCGCTGATCGTGGATTTAAGCGATGGCCGCACAGTCTCCGTGCCACTGGCATGGTTTCCGCGCCTGTTGCATGGGACACTGAAGGAACGAAAGCATTGGCGGTTGATTGGGGACGGCGAGGGAATTCACTGGCCCGATTTGGATGAAGACATTAGTGTGGAAAACCTGATTTTGGGAAAGCCCTCGGGCGAAAGTCAGAAGTCGTTCAAGAAATGGTTGGAAGCGCGTGCAAAACATAAGTAAAAATTGGAACTCCGAGATTTTGGAAATCTCGGAGTTCCCTGCTTACGCCGCGCGGACTCCCCTCTCCCCGCGGGAGAGGGGTCGGGGGCGGTTGTTGAGCCTGTCGAAACATGAGGTCACACCCCACCCGCCAGCGCGGGCCCATGCCAGGATTTTGGTAATGAAGGAAGTGCTATAATTTGTCAATGTCGCCTACGCCGAGAGACGTTCTATCCAACCAGAGTATCCGCTCTGCACTGCAACAAGCATGGACAGATTCCAACCCTAGCGTAACTGGGGGACACGAAGTAGGCGGCTT
>DATDRD010000612.1:0-13330 GCA_035291925.1 Anaerolineales bacterium | reverse complement strand
CCGGGGCACACGCCGTTGAATCGTCACCATCTTGATGCTTTGGTAGCCGATAGGCCCATCTACCTCAACGCTTTCGACGGCCACACATCTTGGGCTAATACCATGGCGCTCAAAATGGCAGGGATATTCAACGGTGGCGAGTGCGGCCCCAATAGCGAGAACGTGTTGGATGAACATGGCGAGTCTACGGGCGAGTTGCGTGAACCAGGCGCGTACAAACCCGTGGGCAACATGGTACCCAAGCCCGATGATGCGCGCAAACGCGCCTTGTTGCAAAAAGCTTTGCGTCTCACTGCTTCATTGGGTGTGACTAGTGTCCACAACATGGACGGCAACGATAACCAGGCATCCATCTATGCCGCGCTCGAAGACTTGGGCGAACTGACCTGCCGCATCTACATTCCCTATAGTGTTTCGCCTGAAACGCCGCTCGAAGCGCTCGAGAAAGAAGCCCTGGCGATGAAGCATGCTTATAATGGTGAAATGCTGCGCGCCGGGAGCGTCAAATTTTTCATTGATGGCGTGATCGAAGGCTTCACTGGCTTGCTGGTCGATCCCTATGCGGACAATCCAACCACCTGCGGGGCTGCCAACTACAACATTGAGCAATTCAATCGTCTGGTAGCTGAAGCCGATCGCCTTGGGATGCAGATTTATACTCATTCAGTCGGCGATATGGGCGTTCGGCGAGTGCTGGATGCTTATCAACATGCGCAAGATTGGAACGGGAAACGGGATGCACGCCATCGCGTGGAACACATCGAACTCATTCACCCGGATGATTTGCCACGCTTCAAGGAATTGGGTGTGCTGGCTTCCATGCAGCCACTCCATTCCCCGATGCAAGTTGACGAAAACGACATCTGGCCGATGCGCGTTGGCCGGTACCGCTGGCCGTTTAGTTTTGCATGGCAGTCTCTGCGCGAGGCGGGCGCGACCCTCGTTTTCGGTTCCGATTGGCCGGTCGTTACCCAAAATCCACTGAGGGGTGTCTCAAATGCAGTTAACCGTTTACCTTGGGCTGAGGGAATTCCGCATCAGCGCCAATTGCTTTCTGATACCCTGATCGCCTACACCCGCGACGCCGCCTATGCCGAGTTTCAGGAACAGCAAAAGGGTCAAATCCGGGAAGGGTATCTCGCTGACCTGATCCTGCTCCCGAAAAATCTTTTCGAAATCCCATCCGCCGATATAGCTGACCTGGAACCGTCGCTGACAATGGTGGATGGCCGTGTCGTCTACGAGGCTTAATGGATAAACAGGATTTACGTGGCATGGTCGCTATCATTACAGGTGGTAGTACCGAAGTGGCCGGAGCCGTGGCATTGGCGTTGGCACGCGAGGGCGTGCAAGTCTGTCTTTGTGGCAGGCAAGCCGATTTGCTCGATCTGGCCGCCAACAGGATTAAAGCAATTGGAGGAACTTGCTTGACCAGCGTATCCGAGCTGGACAGCCTCGAAGAAGCGGAATCTGTTATGGAGTATGCCCGTACAGCCTTTGGCCGTCTCAACATCCTGATCCTGATATCGCCCTTTTGGGCTGGGGGACAAATCCATAATCACAGCATCAAAACGTGGGACCTGGTACTCACCGCCAACTTGCGTGAACCTTTTTTAATGGCGCGCACTGTTCTGCCGGTATTCCGCGAGCAAAAACACGGGGAGATCATGGCGATTGGCTCCGATTCATCGATGGGTATTTACCCGCAGGATGGTGCTTACAGCGTTGCCATGCACGCCCTGACCACACTTATGGAGTTAATTCGGGCTGAGAATATGGAGTTCGGCATCCGTACTCATATCCTTTCGCCAGGAGTAGCGTTGACCAATGACACAGATTTAGAGAGCAGGCCTGCCCTGACCGTGTCTCACGTTGCTGAATGGGTCGTCTGGCTGCTGGCTCGTCCTGCTCATTTACGCGGGAATGGACCCATTCTGGTATAACTCTTCAGTAAAATTCGTGGTTGTAAGTAACCAGAGTATGTTAAGGCACCAGCCATAAACATCGGACCAGTGGCGCCGTACGCCAACAACTGATTGTGCTCACTCGACAGGTCAAGCGACCACAGCTTACCACTCCTGACCATTTTGCCTCGTTCTTCTCGCTCGCTATAGTTCCCCCATAGCGTTCGATCAATCTCCCCATTATTAAAATAGCTCTTCCTATCCCATCATGATCTTCGGCTTATATTGTAGCGCCTCCGCTAAATGTGCGGACTGGATATCCTTGCTCCCCATCAAATCCGCGATCGTGAGCGCCAATTTCAGGATACGATGATGGGCACGCGCCGACAAATTCTATTGCACCTGTGACTAGTAAGCTTAAGGCAAAAAAAGTTGATGTGAATGATTATCGTGTTGAAGGTCGCTTCACGCGGAGAGGTTTACAAATGAAAGAAGAAATTCAAATTATCGAACGAGATGGAAAGCCCGAATGGGCTATTCTTCCTTACGAAGAGTATCTGCAACTTATTGAGCAGGCGGAACTCCTTGAAGACATCCGTGATTTCGATGAAATCAGCGCGGCAATTGAACGTGGCGATGAAGAATTAATCCCTACTGAGGTGGTCAATGCCATTTTAGATGGTAAGAATCCTATCAAGGTATGACGCGAATATCGTGGCCTGACCCAGCAACAACTGGCCGATATTGTGAGAATCAGCAAGCCGTATCTCTCACAGATCGAAACGGGGAAACGGACGGGGACAACCGATGTTTTGTCCGCGATTGCGAAAGCGCTCGATGTGTCTCTGGAACAAGTTGCAAGTGCAGAAAAAACATAACGTCAATATTGGCGGGCATCAGGTCCGCCTTTTTGTTTAAAACTTGCGACGAAATCTGAAGGGGCTACCTGCCCCGGCACACCTACGATCACTTATGTAAATCCCAAAAAATGCCACAGTGACTTAAGTTACACAGGAGGGGTGATTAAGGATGAGGGATGGGAAATGTTGATCGAAATAGAATCAGCTTTCGGCTAGGAAGGGGGCGAATAATCGTAACTTGAGTGGAATTATCCAAATAATGACATTTGTTAGGTGGTTTTATGTGACTTTAGTTACAGTCGTTTTTGTGAGGAAATGCTATAGTAAATACATAAAACGACAAAAATTGTGAAATTTCCCACATTATTTTCAGAAGGAGAATGCCATGTCTGATAAGGAAAAGCAGGAGAGCGAGCCCGTTTCGAAGTGGCAAAAAGTGTTTGATAATATCTGGTTGTTGTTTTTGTTGTCGTTGTTGATCAGTACTGTGATCTATAACGTGTGGGGGATTTACAACCTGTTGAATGTACCGCCGGCTCCATAGGCGGAATTTTAGATGAGGAGAGATAAAACATGTTAGCTCCCGAACGAAACTGGTGGAAGCCGATAGGCCGCATTGAAAAGACCTGGCTAACGGTGGCTTTGGTCTGGTGTATTTTCCTGACCATTATGATGCCGCTTTGGTATTTTATGGGGAAGCAGAACGTCCCCACGGAATCGTATAGAACGACTCCGAAGGATTATGCCGCAACGGTGAACGAATTCGTCGCCCAATATCAAGTCGGTGAAGAGAATGGCATTCCTGTTGTTGCCGCGCCTCCGGGCAGTGATGTGTACCTGCGCGCGAGTGCGTGGCAATGGTACCCCATTTTGCAACTGGAGAAGGGGCAGGAGTACCGCTTGCATATCTCTTCGATGGATTTTCAACATGGTTTTTCGCTCCAGCCAGTCAATATCAATTTGCAGGTTCTGCCCGGCTATGATTATGTTGCGACGATCACGCCCACAACCTCGGGCGAGTTTACCATTGTTTGTAATGAATACTGTTTCCTTGGCCATCACACCATGGTTGGCAAGATGATTGTGAAATAGGAGGATCGAGATGGCTACACTTGCACCTACTACTCCCTGGGCAAAGGGCGCGAAGGACGATTACCGCGATTGCCCTGTGACCACCCTCAAAGTGGATATGCACGCCGAACGCCTTATCATCGCCAATGCGGTGATGGCGGTGGTGACATTGACACTCGGCGGCATTGCCGCGTTGTTGATCGCATTGACACGCTGGCAGGCTGTCCATTTATTGGATGCGACGTGGTTCTATCGTTTACTGACCCTGCATGGAATTGACATGCTCGTGGCGTGGATGGTCTTCTTCGAGATGGCGGGTCTGCACTTCGGCTCGACAGTTCTGTTGAATGCGCGTCACGCGGCACCCAAACTTGCCTGGCTTGGTTTTATTATGATGACGGTTGGCGGTTTGATGGCAAACGTCGTGGTGTTATTTGATCCCAGCAGTAATGTGATGTTTACGGCATATGTTCCGCTAAAAGCCCATCCCTTGTTTTACCTCAGTTACATTTTGTTCGCGGTGGGCGCGTTGATCGCGGTCATCACGTTCTTTATCAATATCGTGGTTGCCAAACGTGAAGATCGCTTTGGAGGCTCACTGCCTTTGGTGGTTTTCGGCTTGATGACCGCCGCCATCCTGGCCACCTACACATTGCTCGAAGGCGCGGCCGCGATCGTGCCTGCGTTCCTCTGGTCGTTGGGAATTCTACCGAATCTTGATCCGGGCATCTACCGAAACTTCTTCTGGGGATTTGGGCATCCTGCACAGCAGGTCAATCTCGCCGCGATGGTCGCCATCTGGTATGCGCTTGCACAGATGACCGTTGGTATCCGCCCCGTCAATGAGAAGTTCTCACGCCTGGCGTTCATTCTGTACCTATTCTTTATCAATCTCGGTTCAGCGCATCACCTGCTCGTTGACCCTGGTCTTTCATTCGGATGGAAGGCGGTCAACACATCCTATGCCATGTATCTTGCGGTGCTTGGTTCAATGATGCACGCATTCTCGATCCCGGCCGCGATGGAGATCGCCTTGCGCGCGAAAGGATACCGAAAAGGCTTGTTTGGCTGGCTCCGTAATGGACCGTGGAAAGAGCCTGGGTTTAGCGCGCTGGTCATATCCATGGTTATGTTTGGATGGATCGGCGGTGTAACGGGTGTGACGATCGGCACTGAACAGATTAATATGCTTGTTCACAACACCCTGCGCCTGCCCGGTCACTTCCACGCGACGGTTGTTGCCGGTACGACGATAGCTTTCATGGGCTTTACGTACTATGTTATCCCGCTTATCTTCCGCAAGGAATTAAAACTCAAGAAGTGGGCTGTCTGGCAACCGTATGTGTTCGGGGGTGGTATGTTGTTGGTTTCGTTGGGCATGATCACCAGCGGTTTGCAGGGTGTTGCCCGCCGTAACTGGGACATCTCGTTCGCTGGCGTTGTGCCTGGCACGGTTGATCTCACGCTTGCCATCTTCGGCATCGGAGCGATCATTGCGGTCATCGGCGGCATTATGTACGTGTCAATCGTATTGACCTCCATCCTGACGGGTCCGAGACTCGAAGCAAGCAATCTACTCCTCGTGGCAGGGACGAATAATCCCCTGCTTGAATCCACCACGTTGACCGACCATCAGATGGAAGACAAGCAGAACCAGCCAAAAGGCTCGCTCGTATTGGTGATTGCGTTCCTCGTTTGGTTCGCTGTGTACTATCTCACCAACTGGTGGCTGTTGGGTCGTACCTGGTTCATTCGATAGTTTGATGTTGAAGGCTTCGGAAGTCCCAAAGACTTCCGAAGCCTTTCCAAAATCTATTTTAGCGGTGATGTGATGCTGGCTTCTTTTCTGTTGGGTTTGCTTGGCAGTCTTGGTCATTGCGTGGGGATGTGTAGTGCAGTGGTCGTCCTTCTTGACCGTCAATCATCATTTCAGGAAAATAAATCCGCTTGGGTTCTCGCGCATCTCGGGCGTATCACCACGTACGCATTGCTTGGATTAATTGTCGGCGCGCTGGGGCAATCGTTGTGGATGTTTTCTGCAGACCTGCCCCGAATTCAGGGAATCCTTTCCATTCTTTTTGCAGTCATTGCTTTTTATATGGCTCTTGCCTTTCTTGGGATCGCTAAATCACCTGAATTATTGTTTTCGGGTCTCGTTTCAAAGTGGGGACAAGCCATGCGCGGACTTAAATCTCCCGCGCCGTTCATTGCGGGTTTGCTGTGGGGTTTGCTCCCATGCGGACTTGTTATCACGGCATTGATCCCCGCGATTACATCGGGGAATGCAATCCAAGGCGCTTTGAATATGATCGTGTTCGGCGTCGCCACTGTACCAAGTTTGTTTGCTGTGAAATGGCTCGCGCAGAAGACCATCTCACGGACATGGTCGCGTAGTCTCGCGTCCGTTGTGACGATGTTGTTTGGGTTTCAATTCGCGATGCGCGGTTTTGCGTCGCTGGGGATGATTGGACATTTGATGATTGGATCAGTGGTGCTTTGGTAACTGCAACCGCTACACCAACAAAATCTCTCTCCACCTGCTCGGTGTGTGGACTGACGACTCTGCATCCCCTCACGAATAAAGGTGGGGGTGTTTTCTGCTGTCCATCGTGCAGGGAGGTGGCGGCGCTTTTAGCGGAGAGTCCGATTGTTGAGCAGAAGCAGGCTAAAGTCGATGGAAGAAGCGAGGATGTCGTCCTCACATTGGGCGGGATGTGGTGCTCATCTTGTGCATGGCTGGTCAGTGAACAGTTGCGCCGCACACCTGGGGTTGAGGCGGCAGAAGTCAGTTATATCCAACAGCAGGCGAGCCTGACGTTCGATGCGTCGGTTACAAATCCGAAGAAACTCAAGAAGCGTGTGCGGTCGTTGGGGTATCAGGCGACGTTGCCGAATGAAAAACCGCGCGATGAGGAGGAATCTTTTTATACGCGTTTGTTGATCGGCGGCGTGATGGTCTTGCACGACATGGTCGTGGGCGCGGGGATTTATGGGCGTGAACTGCTTGGGCTGGCTTCGCCCGAAACGCAATGGCTTGTGGATTTCTTTCAAGTGATGATGCTTGTGACGAGCCTGCCTGTTTTGATATTGCTTGGTTTGCCGATTTTACGCGCAGGCTTTGCGAGTTTATTGCGCGGTCAGCCGAACATTCACACGCTTATTACGATTGGAACGTTTTCGGCTTTTGGTCTGTCGGTGCGAAATCTCATCGCGGGCACGGGCGGGCAATATTTTGATACCGCAACGATGCTCATCTTTTTGATCTCGATCGGACGCTGGCTCGAGATGCAGGCGCATAAATCATCGAACAAGGCGGTGGCGCGTTTGCTCGAACAGATTCCTGATGAGGCACATGTTGTCACCGATGACGGCGATAAAAAAGTGAGTGTGGCTGAATTGCGCGCGGGTCAGCGTGTGCGCGTTCGACCAGGTGAACGTTTCCCTGTGGATGGACTCATCGCGACGGGTGATGGGGATGTGGACGAATCCCTGCTGACTGGTGAGCCGCGCCCTGTGACTCGTTGCGCGGGCGATGCGGTTCAAGCTGGGACCGTGAGCCTGGATGGCAGTTTCGAGATCATTGCCACCGCTGTCGGCGACTCCACAACTGCGGGGCAGATCGGTCGTCTATTACATGAGGCGTTATGGAATCGTTCTCCGCTCGAACGGCTTGCGGACAAGTTGTCCGCGTGGATGACTCCGATTGCAATAGGTTTGGCAACTATTGCATTCCTTTTTTGGAATTATCATTCAGGTCTTGAAACGGGATTGCTGGTTGCGTTATCTGTGTTGTTGATCGCTTGTCCGTGTGCGTTGGGGCTGGCAACTCCGTTGACGTTGTGGCTGTCACTGGGGCGCGCCGCTGAGTCGGGTGTCATCATGCGAAGCACTGCCGCACTCGAACGGCTGGCAAAAGTTGAGAGAGTCTTCTTCGATAAGACAGGCACGTTGACGAAACTTCCGATGAGGGTGAGAGATGTTTATGTTGAGAAATTTACCGCGCAGAGCGCAAAGGACGCGCAGAAAGAAGAAAGAGGAAAGAATCCTGGCGATCTTCGCGAGCTTGGCGGTTCAGAAAAAGATTTTCTTCAGGTTGTCGCATCGGTTGAGCGCGAGTCGGAACATCCGCTGGCGAGGGCAATTGTGAATCATGCAAATGACGAAGGCGTGAAATTATCCAAGCCAGAGTCGTTCAAGGCGATGCCAGGGATGGGCGTGCGGGCAGAATTGAATGACGAGAGTATCGTGATCGGAAATGAACGATTGATCTTTCAAAAGAAATTGAGCATTTCAAAAGATATGATGAATCGTGCAGATGCAATGAGAGAGGCTGGGCAGGTCGTTGTGTACGCGGGGTGGGGAGGGCAGGTTCAGGGGTTGGTGGGGCTGGGTGAGACGGCCCGCGAGGAGGCGAAGGATGTTCTCCATCAATTGCAGTCTCGTGGACTGGAACTCGGTGTGTTGACAGGCGACGAAGAACGCGCGGGTGAAAGATGGCAAAAGGCACTCGCCATTCCTGTGAAAGCCGCGCTGAGTCCTGATGAGAAGATGTCGCATCTTGTGGGGAACACTGCGATGATCGGCGACGGAATCAATGACGGTCCCGCGCTCGCCGCGTCCACGGTGGGGCTGGCGATGAATCATGGAACAGATGTGGCGCGCAGCGCGGCGGATATCGTCCTTATGCGCGATGATTTGCGCGTGGTTCCGTGGCTTTTTGACCTGTCAAAGACCACTATGCGGCGTGTGAAGGAAAATCTTGGCTGGGCGTTCATTTACAATATCATCGGCGTGGGGCTTGCAATGGCGGGATTGATGAAACCCGTCTGGGCCGCGCTGGCGATGGTGATGAGCAGTATCTTCGTCACTGCGAATGCGATGAGGATGAACAAATATCCTTTGCTTGATGAGTCGCCGTTGGTCGAGCAGCCGTAGGTGTACCGAGCAACACGTTTCAAAAGTATATTCGTAACAAATTTGTTTTGCTTATTGGTGGTTTCGATACCCCCTGCGAAAAACACGCAGGCCTACTCAACCACCGATTTGTTGTAAAACAAGAATAACGAAAAATCATTGATGACAAAAAAACTCTACACTGAACGACGCTTTATGCGCAAACTGGAACGAGCCTGGGCCCTCGTCGAAGGCGTTGTAAACCGATCTGCAAAATCGGATTTCAATCCGCTCTACCATCTCGGCACGCTCACCATCTTCATGTTGATTGTGTTGATCGCTACCGGCGTGTATCTCACGGTTATCTATCGCCCTGGTGCGGATGTGGCATATGCGACCGTTGAAGCAATAAGCTCCAATTGGTTCGGTTCGCTCATGCGGAGCATCCATCGTTACGCATCGGATGGCATGATCGTGCTCATCGTTTTGCATTTTATCAAGATGCTTGTCAGCGATAAGTTCTGGGGTCAACGCTGGCTGGCGTGGACCAGCGGCTGGCTCATGCTCGCCACGACATGGCTGGTCGGCACGTTTGGTTACTGGCTTGTCTGGGACCAGCGCGCGCAATGGATGACCGAATACATGATGGAAACGCTGGCAGGCACATCGGGTCTTACTTACGTTGCCACAGACATCGCCTCGCGCACATTTTCCAATTTCGTCATCATCCTCTTTTTGCATGTCTTCTTTCCGCTCATTATGTTCCTCGGAATTTACATCCACGGCTTGCGCCTCTCCCGCGCCCGTTGGTGGTCGCCGCGTTGGGTGCGCATTCAGGCACTTGTTGGGCTTGTCATCCTTTCCCTTATCAAACCAGTTCAATCATTTGCGCCTGCGGATCTATCCACACTTGTCTCATCTGTCCCAATGGACGCGCTCTATCTTGGGCTACTGCCTTTGATAGAAGTATTTGGAAATGTGATTTTCTGGGGACTTAGCATCCTCATTATCGGAAGCCTTTTCCTGCTCCCATGGCTTGCCTCAGGTCGGGACGATGGGCCTGCTCTTGTTACCGATCCGAAGTGTACGGGATGCGTTCTCTGCTACGCCGAATGTCCGTACGATGCCATCAGCATGGTGCCGCGTAATGACGACTCGGGCTATCAAAAATTAGCGATCATCAACGCCGCTCAATGTACGGCGTGTGGAATTTGTATTGGGGCGTGTCCCACGGACGCGATCGATTTGAAAGGCGGTTACAACGGCGAACAGATCTTCGGCGCGGTGAAGGGCGCGTTGCACCGTGAAGTGAAGGACGGGCATCCTGTGACGGTTGTGTTTGCCAGTCAACGCGCGAAAGCGTTGGGTGGATTGCCCGCGCAGTTAAATGTCAGCATGGAAGAGGCTCGTGTCGCTGTGGCAGGCTGGGGGGACGCGAAGCGCGAAGCGGCGCGGGTCGTTACGGCGGTTTTGCCCAGCGTGAGCGCGGTCAATATTGAGTGGATCAAGTCGCTTCACAGCGAAGGCGCGCGCGATGTCGCCATTGTTTCACATCCGTATGACGATAGTATGAACCGTGAGGACGCGCATTGGATCTTGAACCGTTTGCATTTGCGCCCCGCGCTGGTGACGGAGGGTTTGCATTGGCTGGAGGCGACGCCTGGTGACTCGAAGACGGTCGCGAAATTTCTCGATGAGTTGCATAGTGATGCGGCGCAGGGGAACAAGCGTGCGCCCGTTTTGCCGCCTGTCAAGGAGCGCAATAAACTTGTGCCTTCATTGGTGAGCGCGTTGATCGGCACAGTATTGTTGTTTGGTTTGTTCGCGCTTGCATTGCCATTGGATGTGCCAGCAGGGATGTCTGCATCAGAGGGTGCGGCGTTGCGGATCGCGATAGACGCAAAGGGTAAGGTTGAAGTTTCTAAGATTCCTGAAGGTGTTGTTTTGCCTGAAGGCGCGGACCCTGCGAAAATATTTGGCGGCGAGCATTTCCCGATCAGCGTGCGCGTGATCGTGGACGGTGTGACGATTCTTGATGACACCTTTGATCCCTCAGGTATCAGCGGCAACGGACGTATCTCCGCGTTGAAGTTCCTTGAAGTGGAATCAGGTACGCATCAAGTGGAAGTGTTGATCAGGGACGATTCGGATGAGTACCGTTCTGCATTTTCAGGGGAGGTTGAATTTGAGAAAGGCAAGGTGCTCATTCTTTCGTATGACGAGCAGAATGATGTGTTTGTGTTGCGCTGATTGAGCAGTAAAGATTAAGCCACGGATTACACGGCTTTTGAATTATTGCCTTGAAAGGGGACAAACGAAAAGCCGACCTGTTGGATTGGGTCGGCTTTTTTCGTGCGAATCAGGACATCGTGCCCGAAGGGTAAATCCGTGGCTGAATATCTTTATGCCTGTTTTGGTTTTGAACGATATGCAATAAAGAACCAAACAAGTATTATGACCAACGCCCCAAAGGAAATCCACGTCAATCTGGCGCGTTCGGCGAGGGCGGCGCGGAATGGTTCGTTGGCTGATGGATTGGCAACATACCATTTACCATCGTACTCCGACGAACCTTCTGCAACTCCAACGTAAAAAACATAGCCCGTGTAGGGATAGTAGTATAGAAGGTCGAATCCCTGAACATCATTACCATCCACATACACGCGGATAATTTCGTAACCTTCCCCAGGGTCAGCAGGCGGGTCAATCGATCCTTGCGAGAAATCGGCAAAGGCGAAGAAATCCTGCGTGAGTGCGGGGTTGGTGATGTTGATCTCACCTGTAATGCCAGGTCCGTCAACAGTGATGTAATCAAAGTTGCCGCTTGCGAAAACCAGCATGGTTGGAATGAGCAGGCTGAGTACAAGGATAAGGAGTATGTATTTCTTCATGGTTATGACCCTTTCGCATCCAAAGCCCTGAAGCGATGGATGAAATATACTGACAGTGCGAACAGGACAATCGCATTTGCCTGGTGGATGAGGGCGATGACGATGTTCACGAAGGAAAGCACTGTCAGCACGCCGAGCACGATCTGCAAAGCGACGATGCCGATCAGCCATTTGAGTCCGACCTGAATATCCTGCGGATGGTTCCGTTTCCTTGCGGTGTAATAGACGAAAGGCACGGCGATCAAAATTGCAAATGCAAACCAGCGATGGATGAATACGATGGTCTGCGGCGATTCGATAAGATTGGTAAACGAGTTGAACAGGTTGGGCGGAATCCACTTGCCGAACATGAGAGGCCAGGTGCTTGAGACGTGCCCTGCCTTGAGACCCGCTGTGAACCCACCGTAGGCGATCTGTATGATCAGAATGATGAAGTAGACAACCGCCAGTTTCGACGGCAATGACCACTTCGCTTTTTTGCCGGTATTGGGAAAGCCGTGTTTATGTCCAAGCGCGGTCCAATAAGCGAGACCGAGCAAGGTCAATGCGAGCAGTAGATGGACAGTAAGGTTGAAATGGCTCACTGCTGGGCGGTGAATCAGTCCGCTGGCGACCATGATCCAGCCTGCCAAAGCTTGCGAGATGAAGAGCAATCCCATCACCGCGTAGATGCCAAATTCCTTCCACGGGATCGCCTTCTTGAAGAGGAAATAGAAAACAGGAATGGCGTATGCAAATCCCGCGAGACGCGCGATGAGGCGGTGTATCCATTCGACGTAGAAGATGTATTGATATGCCTCAAGGGTCATGGATGTATTGACCTTGAGATATTCAGGGGTCAATTGGTATTTTGCGAATTCGGCTTCCCAGGCTTGCTGACCGATGGGCGGGACAACCCCGCTGATCGGATTCCATTCCACGATGGATAACCCTGAGCGGGTGAGCCGTACAAATCCCCCGAAGACGATAAGGAACGCCACGATGAAAGAGAAGATGAACAGCCATTTCAACACGACTTGATTTTGTGTTTTTGGCATATGCCCTCCAGAACCTGATGTCGAAGCGATTATAGCATCAACGTAATACCATCACGCAATGTTATAGGTGTTGAAAACCACTGTGTTTTATGAATTTATTGATACGGCTGTGTCCATTGACGTAGCACCTCCCCGTCCACAACCATAATACGCCTGTCCTCAATGCGGATCGCGCCGCTTTTTTCCAGTTCCTTTAATGAGCGTGCAACCACCTCGCGAACAGTTCCAAGACGCGCAGCAAGTTGTTCCTGGGTCCAATGTGGATGCAGCTCTTCAACTGGCATTTCGGTGATAAGGCGTGCAAGGCGATGCGTAACCTGATAGAAAGCCATCTCGCTGACCTTGCCAATAAGGTTGCGAAGGTTTTTTCCAAATTTGGACAGAATCTTTAACGCAAATTCTGGATTGGATAAAACAAGAGCACGCAACACCCGTGGTTCAATAACCCATACATGCGAGGTTTCAAGCGCCTCCACATTCACTGGATTCGCACCACCATCGAAAGCAGGGACTTCGTTGCAGGTTGCGCCTGCTGTCATGACAGCGATGATGTATTGCCGCCCCTGCGGAGAAACGCGATAGAGTTTTATACTGCCACTTTCGATAATGTGTAATCCTGCGCACGGATCACCCTCCCAAAACAGAACGTCGCCGCGTTCGTATTCTCGCATTTG
>DATDRD010000611.1:0-2250 GCA_035291925.1 Anaerolineales bacterium | reverse complement strand
GGAGAAGTGCAGAAGGCAGTCCATGCGATTTTGAAGATCAACAAGCAATTGGTGTTGATGCAGTGCAATACCAATTACACCGCCAGCCCGAACAACTATGACCATTTGCATGTGAATGTTCTGAAAACATACGGGACCATGTTCCCGGATGTCATCTTGGGACTCTCGGACCATACTCATGCCCTTGCACCGGTTCTCGGCGCAGTGACGCTGGGGGCGCGCGTCATCGAACGTCACTTCACGGATAGCAATGAGCGCGAAGGCCCCGACCACAAGTTCGCGATGAACCCCGATAACTGGGCGAAGATGGTTGAAGAGACGCGTCTGCTCGAACGTTCGCTTGGCTCCTCTGATAAGTTCATCGCGGAGAACGAAGTGCAAACTGCTGTCGTTCAACGTCGCTGCCTGCGCGCCGCGCGTGACATCAAAGCGGATGAAGTATTCACACGTGAGATGATAGATGTGTTGCGCCCTGCTACTCCTGGCGCGATCAAACCTGATCAAATCGAAAATGTCATTGGCACGAAGGCGCTGCATGATTTCAAATATGGTCAGGAATTGAGATGGACAGATCTAGGCGCATAATACATGTCTGTTGCGAGACAAGTGGAGTTGGCACGAGTGGGTGTGGAGCCTGCACTGATTTGTCAGGTCTCATCGGGTTGGGTTGTTTTATGTACGATGCAGTATCTGCGCGGTTATTGTGTTCTTTTGCCAGATCCAGTGGTTCCAAGTTTGAATGATCTGACTCAACAACTGCGCGCAAGCTATTTATGTGATATGGCTACTGTTGGCGATGCCTTGCTGGAAGTGACAGGAGCGTATCGAATCAACTACGCCATTATGGGTAATTCCGATCAGGTTTTGCATTCACATATTGTGCCGCGTTATCTAACTGAGCTGGATAGATTTCGTGAAAATACCCCCTGGTCATATCCTCAGGACACCATGGATTCCTTGTTGTTCGATTGTGATCGCGACCGGGATATGATGCTTCAAATCAGCAACGCAATCCGAAAGCGTCTTTAATTACAGTTTGAAATGAAAGTTATCTACTTCTCAAGAAATTACACCCCTCATGATTATCAGTTTCTGTCTTCATTGTCAAAGACGGAACATGGAATATTCTATTTACAGCTGGAAGCGAACAAGCGCCAGATTGAAGACCGCTCTGTTCCTGAAAATATTCAGCAAATCTTGTGGATTGGAGGGCAACGCGAGTTCCGCTGGCGCGATGTTCCGAAATATGTGTTGAGTCTGCGGCGACTGATCAAGGAGATCAAGCCCGATTTAATCCACGCGGGCCCGATACAAACGTGCGCGTTCATCGCGGTCTTGAGCGGATTTCGTCCGATTCTGACGATGTGCTGGGGATATGACCTTGTGCAGGATGCAGAACGCAATTCATGGATGAAGTGGGTGACGCGTTATACGTTGAAACGAAGTGCCTTCTTCACAAGCGATGCCCGATTCACACGTAATAAGGCTGTGTCATTTGGGATGAATCCGGAGAGAACAGTAATTTTCCCCTGGGGGGTGGATGTTGAGTATTTCAGCAGGAAAACGTTCGAACGTTCAAACGTTCAAACGTTCACGCTTTTTTGCAATCGCACATGGGAATCCATTTACGGTGTGGATGTTCTGGCAAAGGCGTTTGTCAAAGTCGCGGCGAAAAATCCAGATGTCAATCTGATCCTGTTGGGTGGAGGATCGCAGGGATCGCGAATTCGTCAGATCTTGATGAACGGTGGTGTGCTGGATCGAGTCCATTTTGGGGGCCAGGTGGGCCAGAAGGATCTGCCGCGCTGGTATCACATGGCAGATATTTATATCTCACCGTCGCACGTGGACGGCTCGTCCGTTTCGCTGATGGAGGCGCTCGCCTGCGGCTTGCCCTGTCTGGTTTCGGATATCCCCGGCAACAGGGAATGGATCGTTGAAGGCGGGAACGGCTGGTTATTCCGGGACGGTGATGCGGATGATCTTGCAGAGAAGATATTGCATGCGATCAAAAGTCGCCGGTCGTTCAAGAAGATCGGTGAGTCTGCACGAAAGACCGCGGAGCAAAAAGCGGATTGGAAGAAGAATTTTGGTAAACTTCTTGAGGCGTATGACACAGTGATGTCATTGCGAGGGCGGTGATTGTCCGCCCGAAGCAATCTCCTCGCAATTATGCGATGTTTATTTGGAGGCAATCATGTTGACGTTTGAAAAACTGGTCGAGGGATTTCGCGATTTGGGCGTGGAGGA
>DATDRD010000610.1:0-2829 GCA_035291925.1 Anaerolineales bacterium | reverse complement strand
GCAAGAAATTGCCTCCAATAATTTTTTACTGTTTCTTCTGTCATGGTTTGGCAAATACGAAATGAACGAGACGATATTCTTTTGAAACGGCATCCAATTGTTCATCGTTCAATTTTTTGGGATTGATCCCAAACAACGGAGCCGCGAAGCCCGAGGCGATAATGACCTGGCGCAAAAGAAAAAGGCGACGCGCTGAATCGGAGATATCTTCCGCATGTGCAGAGCGTTTCCCTTCAGGAAGCCATAATTCGATTTGGGGATTCACCAGCATGTTGCGATACCAATCTGAAATGGAACCAAAACCGGCTGTGCAATAGATCTCGCCTTCGACAATTGCATAATTGACCGGAGTGAGATGTTCCCTGCCGCTCTTACGTCCGCGATGTTTGATGACCATGATGCAACCGAAGCCTGCGGGCCAGATATTGATCATTTTTCCCAATCCGATTTTCCACATGAGGACCATGAAACGGTTCATCACGCGGAAAACTTTTCGCAGAGTGTTCATCTGCTTTGGTGTAAAGTATGCAACATCCATGTTCCCTCCCGAAATAATCATGTCACTTTGAGGGAGTGTTCGCCGCGACCGAAGAGTCTCACATTTCTTGGTTAGAGACCCTTCGCGGAGTTTATCCTGAGCGACACTTGCACCGCACTGCGTTCGGTGCAGTGCAGGTGAGCCGAAGGGCTCAGGGTGACATTATTCGAGTCGTTTCTTCCACTCCCAACTCTTCAAAACATCCATTGCCTTGTAATTTGTTAGATCCAACTGCAAAGGCGTAATGGATACATATCCCGCGGCCAACGCGCCGACATCTGTGCCCTCCTCGTTGACGCCAGTAGGAGCATCACCGCCTATCCAGAAGTATGGGCGGCCGCGCGGATCCACTCGGCGGTCGAGGGCATCCCGATAGACACGCAGGCCCTGCCTGGTTATCATCAATCCCTTGATTGACTCGACGCTTAGATAGGGAATATTTACATTCAATACAACGCCCGCTGGCAGGCCTTCTTCAATGACTTTCTGCGCAACAAGCCCGGCAATATGCGCGGCGGGACCGTAATCCGAGGCTGTTGTTGGGGAAGGTTTATCCTGCGAAGCCAGTGAGAATGCAAGGCCCGGCACGCCTGCAATGACCGCCTCCATTGCCGCCGTGACCGTGCCTGAATAAGTGACATCATGGCCAATATTGGAGTAGGGATTGATGCCTGACACAACGAGATCAACCTTATCCACGTAGCCGAGCAGGGGCAGGGCCACGCAGTCCGAGGGCGCGCCATCCGACATAAAGGCCGATGTGCCATCAGCCAGCATCGTCTCATTAACACGTATGGGTCGTTCCAGCGTTTTCACGTGCCCCGACGCAGACCAGTTGCGGTCAGGCGCGAAGACGGTCACTTTGCCAAGCGGACGCATGGCTTGCGAGAGGGCGAGAAGTCCCGGGGCTTGGACACCGTCGTCATTGGTTACAAGTATATGCATGGTATATTCCCAACTCCGGTGGTTGAGTAGTCGCGAACGAAGTGAGCGACATACACTTGCATGATTTGCCAAGCAAATCACACGCACACTTGCCCCGGGCGCAAGTGCCGGGGAGTGCAGGTGTCGAAACCACCACATAATCAAAATAATTCTTGTCAGCGGTGGTTTCGATACCCCCTGCGAAGAGCACGCAGGGCTACTCAACCACCGAGATGCTTTTGGATTATAACCCCGCCTGTATAATATCTTCCATGGACTGCAAACTGCTTCCTGTACAGTGCTTACTGGTCACTATTCTTCTTTCCTGCACTTCTCAATCCCCGCAATCCCCTCTGCAAACCACGTTTTACATTTATCGCTTCAGCCCTCCTGCTTTGATTGAATTCTCCGATGAATTTCAGCCTGTCAATGAAATCCCATTTTCCATCCCCTCCAATTGCGGCTTGCTCGGTCTCTTCCCGGCTCCTGTTGGAGAGTTCATAGCCATTGAACTGAATTGCCCAAATGGGCAAACTGTTCTCTTCCTGAATGCGGAGACTGCCTCCGTTCCCCAACCTGTCATCAACACAGACAGTCATTTTCTGGCATGGACTCCCGATGGAAAGGCTGCGTATCTCAAGGTCGATTCGCTGGGTGATGCCCGTGTCGTCCGTGCTTACGCAGATGGCTCACAGGATTTCATTCCGATCACTGAATTCACTTACGATCTCGCACCTTCAGCGGATGAGGGTGAATTTGCCTTTACTTTTTCGCGCGGGCTGGGTCAGGGGAGTGAACTCTGGCTGGCAAAGCAGGATGGACGTATTGTCCAGCAGTTATATGCAGATCAATTCAACTACATTTCCTTTGCACGTTGGTCTCCAGATGGCAGGCAGATCGCCTTCATCAATATCCCCGATACGCAGACTCCGTTCACAGTCGGTGAGTTATGGGTGATCCCTTCGACTTCCGCTCAGGGCGCAGATGGGTCGAATGCCCGCAAATTAGCAGATGCGGATGCAGGTCACGGTTACGCGGCGGATTGGTCACCTGATGGAAAAAAGATCGCGTTTGTCCTGCGCGAAAACCCGGAAGATGAAAATGCCGATCAATTGAGTGAGGCATTGATAAGCAACATTTACACAGTTGAGGTCGAGAGTGTGAAGTTAAACCAGGTCACAAAGTTTGATAACGCGCGAGTTGAGGCTCCGTTCTGGTCACCCGACGGGAACACTTTGGCGTTTACCATAGTCTTAAATGGTAGAATGCAAGTACAGATCGCGGACACGCTCACCGGGGAGACTCGATCCCTTTTAACGGAATCAACCTGCTGTCCCGCGTGGCTGCGAAAGTGAGCGAGCAGCCAC
>DATDRD010000609.1:0-2607 GCA_035291925.1 Anaerolineales bacterium | reverse complement strand
ATTCGTTTATGGTTTGACACAACACCGCGAAAGAATCCAGAGGCGGGCATCTTCAGCGGCGAATTTATCATGCACAACTTTTTCTGGCTCGATAAGATCTATGAAACCTACCGCAAGTGGCATGCCGAAACGGGCGGATCGTGCATCGAGGTGCACGTGTATGGACCGCAGGATGTGCTCGCACACGCGGACGCGGTGTTGTTGACGAACGTGCTCACTGATTTTTATCGCGCATTCCCTGAGTTGAAGGGACATCTCGTCAAGCCGCATATCCAACGCAACGCGGCAACACATACACTGCCCGCCCTCGGCGCACGCGGAACTCATCTCGGAATCGAAACGCCGTGGGAGAATTTCTTTTGCGCAGGCGATTGGGTGTGGCATCAAAACCCATCCTTCTTTCTGGAACGCGCCTGTGTGACAGGACTCGAAGCGGCGAATCGAGTGTTGCGCGCGCGTGGATTGAATGAGTTCGATGTACAAAGCTATCCACCGCCCGAACCGCTCGCAGCGTGGATCGAAGCGCTAATGATGAGAGGGAGAAAGAGAAGAAGAAGAAGAAGGAAGGTGGTAATCAGTGAATAGTTGTCAGTGAGGAAGTAGGAATTGCGCTGTTGAAAGAGGTAAGTTTGCAACGAAATTGATACTTGAATCGAGATAGTCTCGTGCTAAACTACTTTCAAGGAATTATTCTTCAAGCGGGTGTTCCACATAAATCCATCCATTGCTGAACAGGAACACGTATCGCATTTCCTTCTTTGCCAAAGAGGAGACACCATGCGTAAGATACAGTTTGCTCTAAAGATTTTATTTGTGTTCGTTCTTCTGACGACGCTCACGGGGAATGCCGCAGGTGCCGCGCCGCCCACGCCGCGCGCCAAATGGACAGTGATGGTTTACATGTCGGGGGATAACGATCTTGAACCTTACATTGTCAGCGATATTGAAACGGAACTCGCATTCACCGGCTCGACTGCGGATGTGCAGGTCGTTGCACTGGCGGATCGAGGTCCGGGCTATGACACCAGCCGCGGCGACTGGCAGACTACCGAATTCTTCGACGTCACACAAGAAAATTTTAAGGCCGATCTTGCACACGCCGACGCGGATTGGGATGAGCACCATCTGGATGAACTCAGCATGGGCGATCCGCAGACATTGATTGACTTTGTCACATGGACAAAAGCCAACTATCCCGCCAACCATTACGCGCTCTATTTCTGGGGCCACGGCTGGAACTGGCATCCCGGTTGGGTGATGCGGGATGATACAGACGATGATACGCTGGATATGGAAGAAGTGAAAGACGCGCTTCCGTCCATCGGATTCATTGACATGGTCGGGTTTGATGGATGCAATATGGCCTCGATTGAGGTTCAATTACTTTGGCGCGGACACGCTACCGCGTTGGCTCATTCCCAGGAATGGGTTGGTTGGGAAGGGGTTCAGTATGACCTTGTTCTCGCAGATTTGGCTCAGAATCCAGACATGACAGCCTACGATGTTGCGATTGCCACCAGCCAAAGCGCGAGTGCTGATAAAACCTGGTCTGCGGTTGCGTTGGATAGTCGCTTCGATACATTGATAACTGCGGTCAATGATTGGTCTATTGCCTTGAAGAAAGGTCTTGCTGTAAATCGCAAGAAATATGACCGCGCCTTCGGGGCAACCCAGGATTTCTGGCAGGCTCCGATGGATAAAGACCTGTATGACATGGCGTATGAGATCAATCGCCTTGTTAGTAACTCGAATATCAAGCTGAAGAGTCAGGCTGTGATGAGTGCGGTCAACGCAGTGGTTTTGGATGAGCATCACACGAATGGCTACCCGGACGCGCACGGTATTACGATCTATTACGTATCTTCTGCCGCAGGAAAAGATTTAGATTACACCTATTACCTTGGGCTGGATTTTGCCTCGCAAACAGGATGGAATGAGTTTTTGGATGCGTATGCAAAGTGACCCCCTCCGCCCGCTTCGCGGAGCACCTCCCCCAAATACGCAAGAAAGAGTTGGAATAATTATTGGGAGAGTCCTTTTGCGGATTTGGGGGAGGCTGGGAGGGGGCAGGTATACAAGCAAAACTCCGAGTTTTTGGCTCGGAGTTTTGCTTCTTGAAAATGAATGGCGATGATGTTTTTGCGGGTCGAATTTCATGTTGGCATCGTGCCAGGGCAGGGTTGTGCTGCCCCGATTGTCCAATTTTAAATATCTTTGGGCGAGATGACCTCGCCCCTACGAAATCACTCCCAATTTCTTCCCAACTTTCGCGAACGCCTCCAAGCCTTTCCCCAGATCATCATTATCATGCGCGGCGGAGATCATGACGCGGATGCGCGCTTTGCCCTTTGCCACAGTTGGGAAACCAATTGCCATGGCGAACACGCCTTCTTCAAATAATTCGCGGCTGAATTGCTGAGCCAGCCGTGCTTCTCCCAGTATGACGGGTGTGATGGGTGTCTCGCTGACGCCAGTATCGAATCCCAGTTTTTTCATTTCGGCTTTGAAATATTTTGCGTTTGCCCAAAGTTTGTCTACCAATTCGGTGGATTCTTCGAGCAGATCAACCGCTGCTGAGCACGCGGCCGCGTCGGGCGCGGTGACCGC
>DATDRD010000608.1:0-1557 GCA_035291925.1 Anaerolineales bacterium | reverse complement strand
GGGGTTAATTCAGGAGCACTTGCTCCACAGGATGCGAGCAGCAGGGCGCCCGTCATCATTATTATTTGTATGCCAGTCATTAATCGGATTTTAAGCATTCTTACTCCTTTCCGTAAGAGGCGCTATTTTACTGGATTTTGGATAATAGTCAAATCAACACACTACAAATTTCCTGCTCTTCAGCATGCTATAATTTCCCCGCCATGATTTATTTGGACTATTCTGCAACAACTCCGGTGGATGCTCGCGTTGTGGACGCGATGACCCCCTACTTTTCCGCTTCATTCGGGAACCCTTCGTCCGTTCACCGTTACGGACAGCAGGCCGAAGCTGCGATCGATGCCGCGCGTGAGACGGTCGCATCCGTTTTGAATTGCAGGCCCGATGAAATCATCTTCACATCCTGTGGCTCGGAATCGGATAATCTCGCGATCCGCGGCGCGGCGTATGCCATGCGCGAGAAGACCGGTGCAAAGTGGATCCTGGCCTCGCGTGCAGAACACCCTGCGGTGACCAAGACCTTATTAAATCTCGAAAAGTATGAAGGCTTTTTGAACGAGTGGCTGGATGTGGACGAGTACGGCATGGTCACGCCGGAAACCGTTTCAAAAGCAATTTGCGGGAACACCGCGATTGTCTCCGTGATGTATGCCAACAATGAAATCGGCACGATCAATCCGATCAAAGAGATTGCCGAGGTTTGCAGAACAAATAACATTCTCCTTCACACGGATGCTGTCCAGGCCGCCGCGTATTTGCCCGTCAACGTCAATGAACTTGGCGTGGACCTGCTGTCGCTCGGTGCTCACAAGTTTTACGGGCCAAAGGGAGTCGGCGCGTTGTACGTCCGCAAAGGGACGCCGCTTGTTTCGCACCTGACAGGTGGCGGGCAGGAGTTCAGCCTGCGCGCGGGCACTCAGAATGTACCATACATTGTCGGTTTTGCAGAAGCGTTAAGGTTGACAAACGAAGAACGTGCCGGACGCGTTACGCATGTGAAGCCCCTGAGAGATCAGATTATTGGAACTGTTCTTGAAACGATTCCGGATTGCAGGCTCACAGGCCACATGGAATCCCGCCTCCCGCAGCACGCCTCCTTTGCATTCAAAGATCTGGATGGAAATCTTCTGCTGACTCTCCTGGATGCCGCAGGTTTTGCCTGCTCGTCCGGCTCCGCCTGCAAGACAGGCAATCCTGAACCCAGTGAAGTAATGAATGCCATTGGCTTATCGCGTGACTGGGGCCTGGGCTCCCTGCGTGTGACTTTGGGAAAAGATACTTTGCCTGAACATGTAGAGTTATTTTTATCTGCTCTACCCCTTCTAGTTCAAAAGGCGAGAGGATTGAGCCGCGGATAAACACAATAGCACTGGACGTTCCGCGCGACACACCAGAGCGAACTCATGGGCGTCCCTGCCACAGGAAAGCAGATCAGTTTTGGCGGTATCAATCTCTTCCGATCGGAAAATGGCAAAGTAGTGGAAGATTGGGTTTACCGTGATACTGTTGGTATGATGAGACAACTCGGTGCGTTGCCCGCCCCATCCCAACCGAAGA
>DATDRD010000607.1:0-1798 GCA_035291925.1 Anaerolineales bacterium | reverse complement strand
AGGCGCCTCAACGGTCTCGCTCGTCATGCGCGGCAGGACGGGCACAGTCCGCACGATCCACGCCGAACATCGCTGGGATAAGTTGATGGAGATCAGCCAGATTCAGTATTGAGAATGTAGACAGGTAAACAAGTACACAGGTATACAACGGAGCACGCTACACGTGTGCATAAACCACCAAACTACCGAACTATCAAACTACCAAACTAAAAAGGAGTCATCCATGTCTAAAACCAAACCTGACGACAACAAAGAAAAAGCCCTCTTCGACGCGGGCGTAAAGGAATACAGCGCCGAGGGACGTTTTTACTACGATATCGGCTATAAGCCTTCAGAAACGCATGTGCTTGCCGCGTTCCGTCTCACGCCGCAGGAGGGCGTCTCATTTGAAGAAGCCGCCGCCGCAGTCGCCGCGGAGTCTTCTTTCTCCACATGGACAACCGTGTGGTCCGATTATCTCGTGGACGCATCGCGTTATTCCGCGCGCACCTATGAGATGAAATCCGTGCCGGGTCACCCCGATCAAATGATGGCGTACATCGCCTATCCGCTTGACCTGTTTGAAGAAGGCTCAATGCCCAACCTGATGTCGTCCATCGTCGGCAATGTGTTCGGATTCAAACCCCTGCGCGCTTTGCGTTTGGAAGATTTGTATTTCCCGCCCGCCTTGCTCAAAACATTCCAGGGTCCGCCTCACGGTATTCACGTGGAACGCGACAAAATGGAAAAATATGGACGTCCGCTGCTCGGCGCGACAATGAAGCCCAAGTTGGGACTCTCTGCAAAAAATTACGGGCGATTGGTGTACGAAGCTCTGCGCGGCGGACTCGACTTCACCAAAGACGACGAGAATATCACCTCACAGCCATTCATGCGTTGGCGTGACCGCTTCGAGTTTGTCATGCACGCAGTCAAACAAGCCGAAGCCGAATCAGGCGAACGCAAGGGACACTATCTCAACGTCACCGCGGGCGATACGGAGGAAATGTATCGCCGCGCCGAACTCGCCAAAGAACTCGGCTCGCGCATCATCATGATAGATTATCTTGTGGCTGGTTTTACGGCATTCGCTTCACTTTCAAAGTGGTGCCGCGAAAATGGAATGTTACTGCACGCCCATCGCGCCATGCACTCCGTTATGGATCGTCAGCAGAATCACGGTGTACATTGGCGCGTGCTTGCAAAGTGGTGTCGCATTGTCGGCGCGGATCATTTGCACAACGGCACGGTGGTTGGCAAACTTGAAGGCGATAGAACCTCCACGCTTGGTATCAACGAAATGATGCGCCTGACTGATGTTGCAAAAGTCGAAGATTGCCCGGGTCATCACTTCGACCAACCCTGGCTTTCCATGCCAGGTATGTTCCCCGTCGCTTCGGGCGGCATTCACGTTTGGAACATGCCCGAACTCGTCTCCATTTTTGGCGATGACTCGATCCTGCAATTCGGGGGCGGGACAGTCGGTCATCCGTGGGGAAGCGCTGCGGGCGCAACTGCCAATCGCGTTGCGTTGGAAGCGGTTGTTCAGGCAAGGAACGAGGGCCGCAATATCGTCCCCGAAGGGACCGACATTCTCAAGTCCGCCGCCAAACACAGCCCCGAATTACGCGTCGCCATGGAAACATGGAAAGGTATTACCTTTGAATATGATTCTGTGGATGCGTTGGATAAACCGTAATCAGGAGTAATCATGAAAACCGAAACTTTCTCTTACCTCCCCGCCTTGAGCGAAGAACAAGTAACGAAACAAATCCAATACTTTCTAAAGAATGGCTGGGTCGTGGGTATTGAATACTGC
>DATDRD010000606.1:0-3728 GCA_035291925.1 Anaerolineales bacterium | reverse complement strand
CCAGTATTGGAGCAAATATCCCGGTAAATATCTTACCGGCGATTCGGCCAAACGCGACAAGGACGGCTACTTCTGGATCATCGGCCGCGTGGACGATGTGATCAAGGTCAGCGGTCACAGGCTGGGCACCGCGGAAGTGGAGTCCGCGCTGGTGAGTCACCCCGCTGTTGCAGAGGCCGCGGCGATTGGTTTGCCGCATGAAGTCAAAGGACAGGCCATTTACACCTTTGCGTTGTTGCGCACGGGATTCGCGCCATCAGCCGAACTGGCAGAAGAATTACGCCAGCATGTCGCCACTCACATGGGACCCATCGCCCGCCCTGAAGAGGTGAAGTTCGTGGATAAACTCCCCAAGACGCGTTCAGGCAAGATCATGCGCCGCGTGCTGAAGGCGAGGGCGCAGGGGTTGCCAGAAGGTGATATTAGTACGCTGGAGGAATAAACTAAGAGATCTCCGAGATTTTTGCGAACCTTTTTAGACAGCCCCAAGTGTGGAGAAAAATAAGACCTCCGAATATTTCGGAGGTCTTATTTTATGAATATCGTTCTCGACTTTCACGAATAGATTGCAGGATGTCATTTGTTGTGATGGGAAGTTTTGTACTTTGAATTTCAAACGGTGATTTGGGTGATTTCTTCACCGGCTGAACAGGGTAAATGACAAAGACCTGACCATCCGGGGTCTTAAACTTTATCTGTCCTTCGTTTAAGACCTTTTGGAGCAGGGTTGAAAATTGTTTTTGAACTTGTGAAATTGTATAAATCATGAGGTCACCTCAATCACCCGAATGCCTTCTTGCCTGGCAATTTCGATCAAATCGGTATCAAGAGACATCAAAGGCAGTTCATGTTCAATGGCGCATTGCAGGATGTAAGCGTCGTATGCATAAATATTATACCTCCCTGCCAGTCGTACGGCGTCTTTCAAATCTATTTCAGCAGTTTCCAATGAGATGGATTGATATACATCTATCGCGGCAATTGCATGTTCCAAATTGAGGCGGGAACGTTTGAGCATGGCCGAAAACGCGTTCCCAATTTCCCATTTCACAGAAGGCGGCACAACAATCACTGCGCCTTTTGTCAACTCAATCAAGCGGGCTTTTTCGGGTTCGTCAGCGATAACGGCAATCACGATAGATGTATCAACAACGATTCTCATCAGCAAATTCAACCTGCGTTGATTATACCTTTTCTAGATCAAATTGCCCCGCGATGGGACGAAAGTCCAGATCGCGGGGCTTTTTTATTTTCGGCTTTCTTTCACCCCCTTTTGCCGCGCGATGCATTTTGATAGGCATGGGTAAGATTCTCCCATTGCCACAGTTTCTCCTGTAGATTCATAAAAGAGTCAGAGTTTCAGAGATCAGAGAACCAGAGTTCAGAGATATGATGGGGAAACAACCAGACGAAAACCGATGAAGCTGCTACGGAAGCCGGGGAAGTAGTAGTAGCGATACGCACAGCGCGCGAAGCTCCGACTGAGGTCGAACGACCCGCCGCGCAGGACGCGCCTAGTGCCACTCTGCGGACCGCGTGGATCAGCAATCGCTGCACTTACCCGCTTTTTATATTCATCTTCAGCATACCAATCATTGCACCATTCCCAAACATTGCCTGCCATATCCGCGCAGCCATAAGGCGAATCGCCTCCGGCCATTGAATACGCACCTACTGGTGTTGTGCCTCCTTTTCTTCCTTCACTGGAATTGCATTTGCTCGAGTCAAACTCATTGCCCCAGGGCCACTCGTTGCCATACGCGCCGCGCGCCGCTTTCTCCCATTCAGCCTCGCTGGGCAAACGCAGAAGCAAATCACCCAAATCACTTTTAAAAGTCTCATTGAACCATTTGCAATACGCTATGGCATCATCACATGAAACATTCACGACGGGATGGTCTTTCTTTTTCGTCCAATCCTTTGCGAGATGTTTTTCCTTCCCCAGATATTGGGCGTATTGCTCATTGGTCAAAATAAAACGCGCCATCCAATAATCATAGGTAACATCAACCGTATGTTGCGGCTTTTCAGAGTCAAGTGCCAGTTCATTATCATCCTTGCTGCCCATCACAAATTTACCTGCGGGCACGCGCACGAATTCAATGTCCCCAAACAACCTGCGGCTCTGGTCGCCAGGCAGCGCTCCTTTTTCAGCCCCAGCAACACCACGTGTAACAATAGGTGTTTTCTCTTCTACAAACACTTCAGCGCCTGCCAATTCAGGCTCTACAATCTTCTTTGGCTCTTCCACAGTCGGCTTTTCAGGCTCAGGTTTCGGAGGTGGAGCAGCCATATAGATCATGGAGTCCAGCGCGTCGGGAGTAAATTCAGCGCTGAACGAAATTTGCTTCAGCACTCCGCGCAGCCGTTTGGAATCTTTTTCTTCGTAGGCGCTGAAAAAGCCCTTTACAGCATCTCTATCTTCCTGTTTGGCCTGCTGCCATTTCAAGGCATCCTTGATAAAACCAAGGCGAATCGTCTTGTCTTCAAAATCCATCACCTGCCGCACAAATGTTGCGGGCGCGGCGTGCATGAGAGCCTGCCAGCAAATGAAGTCGTCGCGGTTCACACCCTCGGCCTGGCCTGAGTTCACGGCCATATGCCATTGCAAATTCAGGTCATTGATCACGTTTTTCACGCGGCGCGGGTTCACTTCCGCGGCAGCCACCAGAGCCTGCCAGCGTTTGAGCATGGCATCATCCACACCCTGTGAACGCAGGTGTTTTTCCATGGCATCGCCCACGATGGGCGGCAGGTCAAAGCGCAGTTGGATCACCTTCTCCAGGTAATCCCTGGCGCTTTCGCCGGTGATGCCCGTGTTCCTGTAATGCGTCTCGACTGCCATCTGCACAATCCTTATATCTGCGCCCAGCACAAAGACACAGCCGCGCTTATCGAGAAACAGCTTCAACGCTTCGAGCGCCTGCACAGTCTTATCAGGCAGGCAGCGGTCGAGATCATCGATGAAGATGACCAGCGCGCCTGTGCTCTCATCGATCTCGGCCAGATTACTTTTCCCATGCACCCAAAGCGCTAATAATCTTTCAAACGCCTCGTTGAAATAGTCAAAAAAGGCGGTGTGCTGCTCAAACCTGGATGGCTTCTCATGTTTTTGGGGATCAGCCTTGAACTTCAGTCCCAGTCCCAGCCCGCCGAAACTGAACTCGAAGGCATTGATGAACATTGCCACCGAATCATAGGAAGGCTGATTCGGATCTTCCAGCCAGGCGTTGAGTTTATCCATCAGCCTGTCTTTTTTCATTTCCTGAAGGATCACACGCACCAACGCCACCAGCAATGCGTCTGCCTCGTTGTACTTCCATGCATCGAACCAGACGGTCTTGCACTTACGGAATGACTTTTCTTCTCCAGATGCAAATCGATGTTCACCCTTGCCATCCTGCCCGTTTGGTTGATCGAGCATATTCCTCACACGCAATAACAACGATGTTTTCCCCGATCCCCACGAACCGTTGATGCCAATCGCCAGCGGCGTCTCGGTTTTGGGGCTGGCGATGAGGCGCGCCAGGGTCGCAGCGAAATCGTCGAAGTGGAAATCCGCCGTCCGCCTGTCATGCAGCGGGGCGTCGTGCAAAATTTCGGGAGTCTGGTACTTTCTATGTGACATGGCAATCCCTCGCAATAAAACTACAATCATTGTATAACAAAATCAAAAATATGCAATTTCAGATTCATGTATAATCCCATAACACGACAATGGAACGGGC
>DATDRD010000605.1:0-6934 GCA_035291925.1 Anaerolineales bacterium | reverse complement strand
TCTGATTTCCACGGCACGACTGTGAAAATGTTCGAAGAGAACTATCCCGACCAGCCAACGAATAAACCCGTCTGCACCGATTGTCACGGCATTCATGACATCCTCAAGGTGGATGATCCCAACGCGGGCATTGCTTTCAAGCAAAACTTGCTGGTCAAATGCCAGCAATGTCATCCCAATGCCACGACAGCGACTTTCACTGACTCATGGATGAGCCACTACGAACCCAGCCCTCAAGTGTTCCCGCTGGTGTATTTCGTCAACCTGTTCTATAAATTCTTCATCCCTGCTGTTCTGGGAGGTATGACCTTGTATGTGTTGACCGACGTCTATCGCCGGTTTATTGTGCGCAGAGCGCACGCGAAAGGAACAGCAGGCAAATGAGCAAGACAACCACTCGCACCTATCAACGTTTCCCGCTTGCGCGTCGCATCGAGCATCTTGCCATGCTGCTCTCGTTCACCACGCTGGGTCTTACAGGTCTGCCCCAAAAATTTTCCAGTGCACCTCTTTCGATTGCGTTCGTGAATCTCCTTGGCGGCATCGAGAGCCTGCGCACGATTCATCATTTTGCCGCCGTAGTGATGATGCTTGGCACCGCCTGGCACATCATCGTCTTTGGCTATATGGCGTATGTCCGGCGCACGCGGCTAAGCATGTTGCCCAGCCTGCAGGATGTGAAGGATGGCTGGCAGGCCCTCATGTATAACATCGGTCTGGCCAAGTCCCTCCCGCAGATGGGACGTTACACCTTTGAAGAAAAAATGGAATACTGGGCTTTCGTCTGGGGAGCGATCGTCATGGGCCTAACAGGCTTCATGATGTGGAACCCGATCACTACTGCAAGTTTCCTGCCCGGTGAAGTGATTCCCGCTGCAAAGGCCGCACATGGCGGTGAAGCGCTGCTTGCTGTTCTTGCCATTATTATCTGGCATATGTACGGCGTTCATATCAAACGCTTCAACAAGTCCATGTGGACGGGCGAGATGAGCGAAGAAGAGATGCTCCATGAGCATCCGCTTGAACTCGCAGACATCAAAGCAGGCGTGGCGGAACGCCCGGTTGACCCTGTCGCACTCCGCAAACGCGAGAGGGTTTACCTGCCTGTTGCAGCAGTGCTGACGCTCTTCATGCTTGGCGGCATATATGGCTTTGTCAATTCAGAGCAGACAGCCCTCACAACAACCGAGAGACAGGCGCCAACCGTGGAAGTGTTCGTACCGCAGACTCCGACCCCAGCACCGACGCTAACTCCCACACTCCCACCGACCGAGACCCCACTTGCCACTCAGACTCAGCCGACCACTGATTCCACGCCATCGACTCCCGCTTCAGCCCTCACATGGGAGGGATCCATTGGCCCGATGCTCCAGGCGAAATGCGGATCCTGCCATGGAGCAGGTGCGTTAGGTGGGCTGAATCTCACAACATTTGCAGATGCAATGAATGGCGGCAATTCCGGCCCGGTGATCATACCCGGTGATGGTGCTAACAGTTTGCTTGTAACAAAACAACAGGCGGGCGGCCATCAGGGTCAGCTAACTCCTGAGGAAATTGCTCAAGTGATTGAGTGGATCGAGGCTGGCGCGTTGGAATAGTAAGCGGAATTTTCCCAGGGTTCGGATGCATCGAAGAATTTTGTTGGAAATCTATCGGAACGGAGAAATAGGTTATGGACAAATCTCAAGAAGGTAAGATGGGTCGGCGTGATTTCATGAAGGCTGTCATTGCGGCGATCAGCGGGGTGATTGGTGCAGCGATTGGCTTGCCGGCAATCGCTTATGTAGTTGGTCCTGCGCTACAAAAAGAGACTGATGAGTGGATCCGCCTGGGATCGGTGAATAAGGTTGAGGTGAATATTCCAACCCTTTTCAAGACAGTGATTGAAAAGCAAACAGGTTGGATCAATGCCGAAGAGGAATTCTCAGTTTACGTATTGACTACGAATAGCCGGGATTTTGTTGCGATGTCCAATATCTGTACACATTTGGGTTGCCGCGTGCGTTGGATTCCTGACCAGGAGGGTTTCTTTTGTCCATGCCATAATGGTGTCTTTGCAAAAGACGGTAGTGTAGTATCCGGCCCTCCGCCTCGCCCTCTTGATCGTTTCGAGAGCAAGGTTGAGGACGGTGTTCTTTTTGTAAAGCGAGGCTGACATGATTTTGAATCTTGTAAATTGGCTGGATGATCGGTTTGGCTGGCGCGCAATTTGGGAAGCGATCTTCCTGCGCAAAATTCCCCACGTGAATTGGTTCTATACATTGGGTAGTGCTACCCTGTTTTTAGCCATACTTCAGGGTGTCACTGGAATTTTACTCACGCTTTATTACGTTCCCACACCTGATCATGCCTATGACAGTGTTGTTTACATTTCCACCCAACTCCCTGCCGGCTGGTTCATCCGGGGATTGCATCACTGGGGCGCCAGCGCCATGGTTGTGGTTACAGTTGCTCATCTGTTGCGTGTATTCTTCTCTGGCGCTTACAAATATCCGCGTGAGGCAACCTGGATAACAGGTGTTTTTCTTTTCCTGATTGTGATCGGCTTTGGCTTTACCGGATACTTGCTGCCATGGGATCAAAAAGCTTATTGGGCAACAACCGTTGGCACCCAGATTGCCGGAGTTGCCCCGGTAGTAGGTGATTGGATGTTACGAATTGCACGTGGCGGAGATGAACTATCGGCGGTGACATTGGCGCGCTTTTTTGGCACCCATATCTGGGTATTGCCGGCGTCTTTGGCAACTCTGGTGTTTGTTCATCTTTATCTGGTCATCCGTATTGGCATCACAGCTGTGCCATCAAGGGAAGAAGAGTGAGCCATGAACGAACAAGAGAAAAAAGCCTACGATAAAAAATATAAAGAAGCCAAGGAAAAAGGTGTGCCCTTTTTCCCGGATATTATTTTTAAGGACACGATTGTAGTACTGATCGTATTCATTATTCTGGTGGCGCTTGTGTACTTTATTGGGGCGCCGGTTGAAGCCAGGGCAAATCCAAACGATACATCCTATACACCCCGCCCGGAATGGTATTTCCTCTTCCTATTCCAGTTACTGAAGTATTTCCCCGGGAATTTGGAAGTCATCGGGGCCATGGTTCTTCCCAGCTTGTTTATTTTGCTTCTGTTCATCCTGCCTTTTATTGATAAAAGCCCGAAACGCCATTTCATGAATCGGCCCTTTGCCAGTATTTCGGCTCTGGTGGTCGTGGCTGGGATAGGGACCTTGACTTTCCTGGCTGTCAAGGAATCGCCGCCACCACAAGAAGCCGTTGCTGTTGACCAGTCAGCCGCTTTATACGCCAAGAATTGCGCCAATTGTCATGGCCCCAGCATGGATGTTCCTGCTGGCACAGATTTGCACCAGATCATCGCTGCTGGAAATCATCAGGGTATGCCGGCTTGGGGCGGCGATCTGAGCACCGATGAAATTGATGCCCTTGTCGGCTTCATCCTTTCTCCCAATGGCAGTGTCCTGTTTACCCGCGAATGTAGTGGTTGCCACGAGAACGCAATCCAGGCCACTGGCAATCCTTTGGAATTACAACGAGTTTTTGGTGAGGGGACCAATTATCCGCCTCATAAGGAAGTAAAGATCCCCGACTGGCAGAATACCCTTTCCGCAGATGAAAAAAATGCATTACTCAACTTCCTGGCTGCGCCAGATGGTCAGCGTCTTTTTGCTGTGAATTGCTCCGGATGTCATGGTCAGGGTGTTGCATTTAATGGTACCGAAGAGGAATTGGGCTCTCTGATCGTAAAAGGTGGGCAGCATTTGGACATGCCCGCATGGAAGGCTACGTTGAGCGAGTCAGATGTTAGTGTGTTGGCCGCTTATGTAGTTGATCCCAAAACGGCCCCTGCTGGCACAGCGAATCTTTTTGGACAACATTGCGCAACCTGCCATGGCGATAAAGTGCCAATTGCACCCGACAAAGAGAGCGCCCTTAAAATCATTAACACAGGCGGCGCACATATCACCATGCCGGTGTGGGGCGATATCCTCACTCCGCAACAGTTGGATGCACTGGTGAAATACACACTGGCGACCGGCAAAGGCGGCGGGGCTGCCGCCGGAGCAAGTATCTACGCCGCGAACTGCAAAGTTTGTCACGAACAATATGGAGAGGGCGGTCCAAACCCGACGCGCCCAGGCGACATTATCGCCCCAATCAGTTCAGCGGATTATCTGAAAACCCGTGATGATGCCACCCTGCGAAATATCATTTCACAGGGACAGCCAAACTTTGGAATGTCCCCCTTTGGAGACTCATACGGCGGTCCCTTGAATTCCGATCAGATTGATGCAGTTGTAGCCTTCATCCGCAATTGGGAATCCAACCCGCCCGTTGAATCGCCGGTGACCCTCAATGCCAATAACGCTGCTGGCTCCTCTCAATCAAATCTAAGTGCAGCGCAAATTTTTACTAACGTATGTTCGAGCTGTCATGGGTCGCAGGGTGAAGGCGCCATTGGACCGGCATTTAACACACAGGAATTCCAATCCCGCTACGATGATCAGGCTATGTTCGAAGTGATCAATAATGGACATGATGCCACAGCGATGATTGCGTGGGGCGATCTACTATCCAGCACTCAAGTATATGGATTGGTGCAATACATCCGAGGTTTCGACCCTAAAGTAGCCAGTGCGGGAACGCCCGGCGCGGTCAGTTTCTCGAGCCAGGTTGCGCCAATATTCCAGGCCAAGTGCGCGATGTGCCATAATCCACAAACAAAACTTGGTGGCTGGGATTCATCCTCTTATCAGAGCGTGATGGCCAGTGGTGTCAGCGGTCCGGTGGTCATTCCTGGTGATACAACTAACAGTATTTTGGCTCAACGTTTGCAGGGGTTACTGGGCGGCCTTATGCCCCCCATGGGCATCCTGCCAGACAGTGAACTAAAAATTATCCTGGACTGGATTGCGGCAGGTGCATTAGATAACTAGGAGACTGTGAACGTTTAAAAAAATAAGCATCTTGCGGCATGCCCGAGCTATGGATAGACTCAAGGCAGAGGGCAACCCGATGAACACAAATTAACCATTCGAACTCAGTGATGAGCTAAGACAGCGCCTTGAAAAACCAACCTCGCTTGGAACCTGCTCGGCCCGGCAAATGAAATGTGCCCAATTTCTGGCGAGGTTGTTAAGGTTACGTGACTGTTCACGACTGCCGATGCGCGCGTCAAATTATAAAGTTCTTAATCCAAAGATTCTGATGTGACAGCCTACTAGGCTGTCCAACCCAACAAAAAGAATACTGGATTATTCTTCTTCGTGCCGGTGCAACGCAGGCGTGGGATAGGTGTAAGTTGCGCCCGGTTCATCTTTTGCTGAGCGGATGCTTCGCAGGGTCAGGAAATAAAATAGCAGTGATCCGGTACCAGCGAGAGCAACGATGGCGCTTCCCACGCCGGGGGTGTTGACCAGCCAGTAGAAAAACTGAAAAATGGGGTGTTCCATCGGGAAATTCATGACAACCTCCAATAATTAAACGTAAAGGCCGGCGCGGCAATTCAGGCACAGATGTTGCCAGGGAGCCTCGCCGATTTGAGAAACGATATAGTTCATTTCAGCCTGGCTGGCAATTGGTTTTTCGCACTTCTGACAGCGGACATGCGGCGATTGGCGCAGGATGAGAGGCTCGCCTGCGCTTGGAGCAGGAAGGCTCATTTTCAGGGCATGAAATTCACAGATACGTTCGCACTTGGTACAGTGAACGCACTCTGCTGTGTTGAGCGACAAAAAGTTGCCTTCAGCATTCTGCATGACTTTCAACGCGCGTGTTGGGCAGACCTGGGCGCAGAAGCCGCACAGGGTACAGTCATCGGCGCGGAGAACGACAGGGAGCAACATATTGCGTACTGCGTCACGCGTAGCAGTCACGGGTTGAGCGGGCAAAGTCATCTGTTCGGTCAACCAATCTGCAAGCAACTGACCGAGCGGGGCATACACGAGGTCGCCCGATTGCTTTAGGGCGCGGCCCAGATCGATCATCCACGCCCCATGTTTTTCAAGAAATTGCTGTTCGTAGGAAGAGATAGTATCTCGTCCTACCAAGTGCGCCAGGAACGCCAGTTCGAGCGAGATATGATCGGGAAGTTCCGCGCCGGTCGCCTCCAGACCTGCGGCATGATATAGGCGCGCCATTTCAAAAGTCTGCGGGCTGAGGATCTTCCCTGTTTTCGCGGCGGATTCGTACAACCAGAAACGCGGTCTCCCCGAAGCGAAGAGGGCGGCGTAACGCTCCCGGCGCTGATCAGGCCCCTCGGAGGGGATGCCCGCCAACAGGTCCAGGTGACGACGCGCCACCGCCGATTCGGATGCCAGGCCTGTCACTGTTTCGAAAAGCGGCCACTCCCGCCCGGACAGAGACATCCAATCCGGCGGTTCGGCTAGGGTTTCAGCCAGCAAGGCGTACAGGTCGGCGCGGTCAGGATGGGACATTGTTTCGCTTACTTGAGGGCCTTAGTAAATTCGCGCAGGAGGTCCAGCGGAATCGGCAGGATGGTGGCGTTCTTTTCGCCCGCCATTTCGACCAGGGTCTGCATGTAGCGCAATTGCAGGCTGGCTGGAGATGCGGCTAGTTTCTCGCCGGCCTCCGCCAGTGATTTGGAGGCGATCAGTTCACCCTCCGCATGAATGATCTTGGCGCGTTTCTCGCGCTCGGCTTCCGCCTGGCGGGACATGACGCGTTGGAGCACTTCGGGCAGAACCACATCTTTGACTTCGACGATGTTGGCTTTGACACCCCACGGCTCAGTCTGACCGTCAATGATCTCGCGCAGGCGCTCGTTGATCTTATCGCGATGCGCCAGCAGTTCATCCAGGTCGGATTGGCCCAGCACACTCCGCAGGGTTGTTTGCGCGATCTGGCTGGTGGCTTTGGCATAATTCCCTACTTTGATGATCGTATCGGTGGCATGCAC
>DATDRD010000604.1:0-10862 GCA_035291925.1 Anaerolineales bacterium | reverse complement strand
CTCCTCCGATCATGCGCGCTGCATATTCAGACCGCATGGCATGGATCCTCTCGTCCATGTCGCACCTGGCTTACGACAGGTTTGAGGATAATGAGAAAGCCCGTGAACTGTTAATCGCCAAACTCGAAGGGGGTGGCTTTAAGCTAATCGAAACTTTCAACTCAAAGGAAACGGACACCCAGGCGTTTCTTGCAGCAAATGATGAATTTGCTGTGCTGGCGTTCAGAGGCACTGAGGTAACAAAGAGGCAGGATGTGAAGACAGATGCCGGGGCAATTAAGATCCCGGTACTGGAAGGAAGGGTGCATGGCGGTTTTAGCAGGGCGTATGAGAGTGTAGCGAAAAACATTGAAACAAGTATTTTGAGCCTGGAGGAGATTCCTTTATATATTAGACCTCTTGCGAAAGTCCTTTTTGCCACAGAGATCGCAGAGAAAAAGTGTTTTTAAGGGCTGTTTCTCAAAGGTCTCTGTGTGCTCTGTGGCTGTATTGTGCCCACTTATGCAAGAGGTCAATTACAGGCCACTCTTTGGGGGCGGCGCTCGCTACCGTAGCCACACAAAGACTTGAGCACAAACCCAAATTCAGGAATCGGATTGCCGCCTGTTATACATTTGGCAGCCCCCGCGTCGGAAACGACCAGTATGAAAAGGATTCCAAATCTCCGATCTACCGCATGGTGAATACAACCGATATTGTGACTGTCATTCCGTTGCTCGTGATGGGATACATCCATATCGGTGATGTGCGCTTCCTGGGGCGCAGGGATGGAGATTTCAGTCGCCGCATCCCTGTTATTCAGCGGTTATTCCTGTTTATAGCGGCGACAGTCAGATTGTTCGGGCCGTGGGTTGGAGATCACGCCATTATTGAATATAGAAGGAAGCTGGAGGCAATTGCCGAGAAGCGAAATCCAAGATTTGGGCACTGATCTGTGAAGCAGAAACTTCAGGGTGATTAAGGTCTCGGAGTTTTTGCATCGAATATTTTCGTAAGGTCACTTGTGCTCTTCAGAATAAGATCCGCCCCCAGCTTTCTCAGTTCTTCTTCCTCTCCAAATCCGCATAACACACCGAGCGTCTGCGCGCCAGCGGACTTGCCTGCGCGCATATCCACAGTGGTATCGCCGATCATGAGACACTCTTCGGGCCTGACTCCCATCTTTTGCGCGGCAAACAGGATTGGGTCTGGGTAAGGCTTTGTATGTGGGGCGGAGAGGCTCGTCACAATCACATTGAAATGCTTTACAAGATCGAACTGGTTCAGGAATCGCATGGTACTTTTTTCATCCCGTGCGCTGACGACTGCCATTGGGTAATGTTCTTTCATGTGCATCAACATCTCGTTTACGCCGGGGACGAGCAGGAATTTCTTGAGCGGGTTTCTGCTATGGCGGTACATCCAGTCAATGAAAGCGACCATTTCGTCATCGATGCCGATGGTGTCAGCGAATCCCAAAAGGGCATTGCCGGGAGATTCGATCCACATCACCAGCCGTCGGGCTGTCTGCTCGGGGTCTGGGAATAAAAAACGCGGCAGAATGCCGGAAATCTTCTGCGCGTACAGGTCATCGGTGTCGCTCAACGTGCCATCCACGTCAAAACAGAGGGCTTTTATGCGAGGAACATCGAGTGCCATGGGGTAATTGTACCGTAAATGATTGTGCTATACTTTCAGGTTGGCGCGTGGTATGATTCGTAAAGGAAGTGGATTGAAGTCTATACCCGGCCAGGCTGGGAAGAAAGCCTCTCAGCGTCTGATTACAACAACCGCTGAGAGCTTTCGCAAACTTGTCATGAGACTGCCCAGGAGTTTATGTCACTACAACAGGAAGATCGTACAAAGGCATTACTTGAACTTCTGTATCACGTCAGCCGCGAAGTAGCCACCGCGCTCGATCTGCGGACCGTGCTTCAACGCGTCTTATATGAAGCCATACAGAACGTGGGCGGCGAACGTTGCAGTATCGTCGTGCTGGATGATGCTGGGAAAGCCGTGGATGCCACCATCGTGTATGGCAGGCAAGTCCATGAACACACAACACAACAGATGCGCGATACGATGGAGCGCGGCCTTGCAGGCTGGGTCATTCGCAATCGCAAGGGCGCACTGGTTCTCGATACAAGCAAGGATGAACGCTGGCTGCAGCGCCCTGACGATGCGATTGACAGGTCGGGAGTCAAATCCGCGATCTGTGTGCCGTTGCTGGCGCGCGAAAACCTGGTGGGAGTGTTGACGCTCGTCGATCCAAAACCCAACGCCTTTTTGGAAGAACAACTTGATTTGATGCAGGCCATTGCAGACCAGGCTGGTATTGCAGTGCTGAACGCGCGGCTCTATACCGAGAGTCAGCGCCAGGCGCGTGTAATGACCGCGCTGGCCGAGGGCGCGGCCGCGATGAACGTATCCCTGCGCATGGAGGATGTTTACCAGCGTATTCTCATTCAAACAATACAGGCTTTGCAGGTGGAGACTGTAGCTCTCGGTATGATCGATGGCGATTACCTTGTCTTTCGTGCCGCGGCAGGCCATAACGCGGGGAATATCCTTGGAAAGAAGATCGCGCTCGGGGATGGGATTGTGGGTCTTGCGGCGCGTGAGGGGCGCGGTGTTGTAGTGGCAGACGTCAGCCAGGATAAGAATTATAGTGATGCCGACAAGTTTGGGGGAGTCGAGACGCGCGCGATCATCGTCGCGCCGATTCAGGCTCAGGGGCGCGCGATCGGCGTCATCGAAGCTATCAACCCGATTGCAAAGTCCTTCGATCCCGATGCATTGCTGGTGATGACCGGTATCGGAGGCCTCGCCGGTACGACGATCCAGAACGCGCAATTATTCGAGCGTTTGCAGGCTGCGCACCAGCGTTACCATGAACTTTTTGAAGACAGTATTGACCCCATGCTGATCACGGATTGGGAGGGGCGGATCATCGAAGCAAACCGCCTGGCGGTGCTGCTAAGTGGTTACGATGACGAGACGTTGCACACTCTGTCCATTGATCAACTTCATGATGTGAATTGGAATCGAACCGGGACTGAGTTTGAAACACTGCGCGCGAACCGGACTTGTTCCTATGAGTCATCCCTGCAAAGACAGGATGGATCGCGCATGCCGGTGGAAGTGCACGCCCGCCACGTGGAATTTGATGAAACCGATTCGATCCAGTGGATCCTGCGTGATATCACGGAACGCAAGGAGCTGGATGGGTTGCGCGAAGACCTGACCGCGATGATCTATCACGATTTGCGTTCTCCGCTCGCCAATATTGTTTCGAGTTTGGATGTTCTGTACAGCATGGTGCCGGATGATGATAAAGAAACAGTTCTTACCATACTCAAGATTGCTGAGAACTCAACAGACCGGATCCAGCGCCTTGTCAGTTCCCTGCTTGATGTTAACCGGCTCGAGTCGGGCCAGCCCGTGGCGGACCAGAAGGTCGTTGATCCGATTCCGATGATTGAGAAGATGGTTCAGGATGTAGAGCCTGTTACGAAGGGGCGGCGCCAAAAAATTACTGTGGATCTGCCAAAGGCGCTTCCATCCATCTGGGTGGATGAAGATATGGCGCGGCGCGTGTTGATCAACTTAATGGAGAATGCAAGCAAATTCACGCCGCCTGATGGCAAACTCGAAACGGGTGCACGGCAGGAGGGCGATTGGGTGCACATGTGGGTGAAGGATAATGGCCCGGGCATTCCGGCCGCCGATCAGGATAGAATCTTTGACAAGTTCACGCGCCTGCGCGGCACGAACAAACCGGGTGGGCTTGGGATCGGTCTGGCTTTCTGTCGTCTTGCTGTGCAGGGTCACGGCGGGCGTATCTGGATTGAAAGTGAGCAAGGCACAGGTTCGGCATTTCACTTTACCTTCCCTGTGGCGACAGAAGAACAATTGACAAGCAGGCATGATAAGTAAAGTTCAGGAGCGTTGATTCATGGAAGCGATTGCAAAGAATGTTTATATCGAAGACCGCTTTCTTGGCGTGACATTGGGCGTGATCAGCCAGCCGCGCGGTTTGGTCCAGATCGATGCGCCGCCATCGCCGGAAGATGCCCGTTCATGGCGTGCCGCATTGATGGGCATGGGCAATGGCCCCGAACGTGTGCTGGTCAATTTGGACGCGCATCCCGACCGGACCCTGGGCGTCCGTGCCATGGATTGCACCGTGATCGCACACGAGAAAACCGCGCAGGCTTTCCGCAACCGCCCGAACACCTTTAAAGCGCAGGGTGATGAGACCGGAGCGAACTGGGAAGCGATCTCCGGTCTGGGAAGCGTTCGATGGGCACCGCCGGAAATCTCCTTTTTGGATCAATTGACGTTACATTGGAGCGATACACCCATCATCCTTGAGAGTCACCCGGGCCCGACCCCTGGCGCGATCTGGGTCATTCTGCCGGATGAAAAAGTCGTGTTCGTTGGTGATGCAGTGTTGAAGAGTCAGCCTCCCTTCCTTGCCCATGCCGATCTCCCTGCATGGATTGAAACACTCAAAATCCTGCAGGAACCTGAATATAAAGGGTTCACGATCGTCAGTGGGCGCGGCGGTGTCGTTACCTCGCAAGCTGTGCGGAATCAAATTGAATTGCTAAAGCGCCTCAATGACAGGGTGGAAAAAATCGGGAAGAAAAAGGCCACGGCCAATGTTACGGACAAGCTTGCAGATCAGCTCCTCAAAAGCTTCAAGGCTCCCGCCGCGCGTCAAAAGCAGTATGCGCACCGCCTTCGTTATGGACTGCTTCATTATTATGTGCGTCATTATCAACCCTCCTCCCGGCTTTCAGTGGAGGAGTAGTGACTGCCTGGCCGTTATTTGAAGTCACACGTGGTAATATCGTTGAATCGGTTCACTATGGTTCCATCGCAGTAGTGGATGCAAATGGAAAGCTTATCTCATCCTATGGCGACCCTAAAGCGGTCGCCTTTTTGCGCTCCAGCGCGAAACCGTTTCAGGTCCTTCCTTTTGTCGAACACGGCGGCATGGAAAATTTCGGATTCACCCCGCATGAACTTGCCCTTGCGTGCGCTTCACATGAAGGCAGCGACCTGCATGTACAAACTGTCGAAGAGATCCAAAAGAAAGTTGGAATTGACGAAGGCAATCTGCAGTGTGGAATTCATATGCCTTCTGATGTGGACGCTTTCAGATCATTGATCGTGAATGGCAAACAGCCGACCCCAAATCGCAACAACTGTTCCGGCAAACATTCCGCCATGCTGGCATATGCAAAGATGCGCGGGCTTCCGCTGGAAAATTATCTCGATCTCGAACACCCCATCCAACAGGATATCCTCGCTTCATTTGCCGAGATGTGCCTGCTTCCCGTTAAAGAGATCGGACTCGGCACTGACGGCTGTTCTGCGCCCAACTTTGCCGTTCCGCTTTATAACGCGGCGTTCGCATTTGCGCGTCTTTGTGATCCACATAAACTTTCTGAGGTGCGCGCATCGGCATGCCGCAAGATTACATCCGCGATGACGACTTATCCTGAAATGGTCAGCGGGTATGGAGAGTTCGATTGCGAATTGATGAAAGTGGGTGCAGGCAGGGTCGTTTGCAAGCGCGGCGCTGAGGGTTATCAGATCATTGGCCTTCTACCCGGTGCGCTAGGACCCGATTCACCCGGCATTGGTATCGCGCTAAAAGTCTCTGATGGTGATGCTTCGCGGATGTCTCTTGACCTTGCTCATAACAATCGCGTCCGTCCCGCTGTGACGCTGGAGGTCCTGCGCCAGCTTGGGGCACTTTCTTCGAAACAGGAGCAGGCTCTGGCTGCGTTCGGACCCGGGAAGTCCATAAAGAATCATCGCGGCATCGTTACAGGCGAGTCACGGCCTGTTTTCGAGATTTAGCTCAATAATGCTTCCAGTGTGTGGTTGTTTTCAGCAAGGCGTACGGAGAGTACGCGCCCGATCCATTGATGGAGCTGAAACAAAAGTTCAGGGTCATCCAGCATCATTTTGTTATATTTATCGAGCGACAGCCGATACAGAATGCTGGGCCCAGTGGCTACAACAGTCGCAGTCCGGGATTGCTTGAGAAAGAGGCCCATTTCACCAACCATTGTCCCGCCACCCTGGTTGCGGAGGCGAATAAATTTCCCTTTGGAAATTTCGAGACGCGTTGTCAGTTCCCCCGAATCAATAAAGTACATGGAGTCAGGCGGGTCGCCTTTATTGATCACGATGTGATGCTCCTGCACTTCCTGTTTTTCAAGATACATCATAAATTTCTCCACATGGTCGCTTGTCGGGAACATACTCTTAAGTTGTGCACGCAGTGTTCCGGCCCGAATGATCGTAGAGCCTCCCTCCTCCAGCAACAATTTAGATTCGCACCATTCCATACCGTAATCCATGTTTGGTGAAAAGAGTATCCATGCCTCCTGTTCGTTGAGACCGGCGCGTGTCAGTTTGGGTTTTGTTTCCGGGTTGAGATCTGCCAAAATGAGATGAAATTTGTGCGCCTCAGCCAGTTGTTTCAGGCGGACAAAGCTGAATACCGCAGATGAGTCCAAGGCGGTAACATGCTGAAAATCAAGGATGAGGTATTTGAGTTTCTCGCTGTCTGTATCCTTAAGGCGTTCGCTCACCCGCTTGACCAGACTCTGGGATGTTCCAAAGAAAATGAAGCCATGCAGGCGCAAAATTTGAATCTGCTGCCCCAGCCGTTTGATCAGTTGACGATGCTCAAAGGGACGTTCTGCGCTGCTCTGGTAGGAACTGCCTGTGAGTGAGTCTTTGATGATATCAATACGACTGTAGTTCACAACAAAAAGGAGAACGGCAATAACAATACCCGTCCCCACGCCTTCAAGGAAACCGAAGGCTCCCACCACGCCCAGGATCAAAAGAACGAGAACATAGTCAATGCGCGGCAGCTGGAACCACGCGTCGTACAACCACTCAACCAGGAATGATATTCCCAGGAAGAACAGTACCCCGCCTGCCATCAAGGTCGGCATCAATGAAAGCAGGGACGCTCCAAACAATAATACAAAACCAGTTACGGATGCTGCTATGACCGCAAGCAACCTGCTGTTGATGTTCATGCGAAATGGGATCGCTGAAAACCCCAGGTATTGATACCCCACGGAGCTGCCTGCGAAACCACCCGCTATATTGGCGAGACCGGTCGCGATGAGTTCGCGGTTCAAGTCAATATCCTTTTTCGCGATCAATTCCAGCGCATTCGAGTTGAGTAACAGGGCAACAATGCTGATCAATGCAACTGCGGCAAGGTTGCTTGCCTGTCCAGCGATCAATCCCCAATTTACCTGTGCCAACAGAGAAAGATCCAATGGGCGCCATAAGTTACCTTCAGGGAAGGGACCCAATAGCCAGCCCATTTCGCGAATTTCAGATATGGTTTGTCCGCTGATCCATACTGTCATATAGAAAATGATCGCTGCACCGGTAAGCAGAGCTGGAATAGTGAGGAAATGCTGAAAGCGACGCGACCCTATGACCAGGACAATGCCGAAAATCACGCTGGGAATCCAGCGAAGAAGGTTGTCGGATGTAAAAAGCATACCCAGGTTTGCGATGCCCGGTGTTTCGCCAATCATCACTCCAAGAGCACCTTGCACAAGTAACAAGCCGGTGCCAGCAATAAATCCTCCGACGACGGGATAGGGAATAAACCGAATGAAACGGCCAAACCCAAACCCGCCGATCAACAAAAAGAATACACCGGATAGAACTGACGTTAGCATGACGGCAATCGTCACAGTGACGAATTTTGCTTCTGCGGTTGCGTCGGGCATCTTGGCAGCAATTGCCACTGCCATAAGACCCAGAATCGCAGCAGGGCTGTCTTGTGGTCCGCCCATTATGCCGGGTATCGAGCTTGTCAGCGCAATGGTCAACTGAATGATGAGACCACCAAACAGGATCATGCCAATGCCAGCCCCGGCAAACGGCGAAAGCACCCCTGAATAGATCAGAATGGCAAACGAAATGACAGCAGGGAGGTCAATGGCTCCGAGAACGATCCCCAGGCTAAGGATCGGAAGGAGGCGGCGGTAGTCGAAGTGCTGGGAGATTTTCATAGTTAAGCTCTCTATGTTTCATAGTTGTCTTTATCAAGCTGGAAAAGTCGCGATAAAAAATATGTTAATGCGTTAGTATAGCAGACAGCATTCCGTGCCACCACAATTCGGGGTAAAGGGTGTTACAATGCAGACGGGCAGGATAATACTACCTTCCTGATGAGAGTGAGTTATGGCTTCAAATGCAGACCGCATCCTTCTCGTTGAGAACGATCCGGAGATTAGTGACTTAATTGCCCGCCAGGCCCTCAAATCCGTGGGGTTTCAGGTTGATGTTGTTGCTGATGCCTCCACTGCCATCAGACAATCGTTTGAGAATCCTCCAGACCTGATCATCGCTGACTTGAATCTACCAGGCTTGAGCGCAAAAGACCTGCTCGTTGCTCTTACTTCACAGGGAGTGAACACGCCGTTGCTTGTCATCGCTGGCAAAGGGCAGGAGCAGGATATTATTCAGGCCTTCCGTCTCGGTGCGACGGATTATCTCCTGTGGCCGGCGCGCGATGCCGAAGTGGTGTCAGTGGTGGAGCGCGGCCTCCAGCGTGTGCATGACGTGCGCGACCGCCAGCGGCTTGACCTCCAATTGAGTGAAACAAATGAGGAACTCCAGCGCAAGGTGCGCGAACTGACTGCCATCATAAACATTGGCAAGGCAGTCATCTCGATCACAGACCAGCGCTTTTTATTCCAAAAAATCGTGGATGGCGCCGCGCAGGTGGCCAATGCAAATATTGTATGGCTGCTCGTCCGCGATGAAGAAAGCAAGACTTTTCTGCTTATAGCACAGCGCGGCCTTCCTGATACATGGGCAAGGAAAATGAACATGCCTCTGGATGACGGTGTCAGCGGGTTGGTGGCTCTCTCTGGCGAAACGCTGTCCATCTCAGGTGAACCGCTGCTCAAGTTCAGGGTCGCCAATTTGGGGAAGTCCGTCTGCGCGGTCCCAATCAAGGTCCAAAAAGAGGTCATCGGCATGCTGATTGTTGTCCGTAAAGAGTCGCGCCCATTTGAAAAGATCGAGCAGACTTTGCTCGAAGCAGTATCCGATTACGCTTCCATTTCGCTTGTAAATGCCAGGTTGTTCCGTGCTTTGAAGGATTCTGTCGATTCATCGAAACAAGGGGAGAAGCGGCAGAATGCCCTGCTGGAAGCTATCCGTACGTCCATCAACGAGGAGCTGCATTCTGCGCTATATCCGATTGATTTGCTGCTGACCGAGAAACCGGGTCAGCTTTCCGAGTCGCAGCGACAGGCTCTGCAAACCTCCCGCGCCTCGCTGCTGCGTTTGGCGCGGGCCGCTGAGAAGACCACGCCGCCAATTCCGATTAGACTCAAAAAGAAGTAAAATTCTCGCGTTCTATGGCGAAACCTGATCTCATCCTGATCGCGCTGGAGGAATCTTCCATTTTGATGTTGATGGAGCGCGTATTGCGTGTCAAATACGAGATCGCGATCGCCAAAGATACACAGGCCCTCGGACGATTATTGCAGGAGTCCAATCCCGCGCTTTTGCTCATGGGAGAAAGGTTTGATGGGCACGAGGGAGTAAGGGTTGCAAAGGAATTAATTGATCGTTTCCCTACCTTGCCCATACTGATCTATAGTGAGAAGGCAAAGCCCGAATTGATTAAAGGTATTTTGGGTCTCGGGTTGAGTGGATATATTTCTCCCCCGCTCAGTACCGAAGATGTTGTGGATGCTGTGGAAAACAGTCTCAGGAACGCGCATCGCGTCGGTGACTGGCTCCGCAGGGAAGTCAAGCGTACGACTGCGTCACTGAAGAAGCGTGCGCAAATTTCTGAGGCCGAGCGTTCGCGGTTGGAATTGGTATTCAATAATATTCACGACAGCGTCATGATCCTGGATGAAGAAAAGAATATTCTTCTTTTGAATCCTGCCATGTGCCGTACCTTCGGCTTGGATGCAAAGACCGCCATCGGCAAACCGGTACTCGATGTCCTTACACATCCTGACTTGCTCGCGCTAGTCACGCGCACGGAAACACAGGATCCGCTCAATTATCATGAGGTCAGCTTTCCTGATGGCCGGGTAGGAAATGCACAACTTACGGCGATATACGAGGTGGGCTTTGCAATCACGATGCAGGATATAACCTATCTGAAAGAAATGGACCGGATCAGAAGCGAATTTGTCCATACCGTCTCACATGATCTGCGCTCGCCTCTCACATCCGTGATGGGCTATTCAGAGTTAGTGGAGCGGGTTGGCCCTCTCAACGAGAATCAGCGTGATTTCCTGAACCGTATTCGGGACGGCATTCAACATATCACCAGCCTGGTCAACGACTTGCTTGACCTGGGCAATGTTGAAGCAGGTTTTGATACCCAGCGTCAATTTGTGCAGTTGGAAGGTATTCTGCGTTACACGCTCGATATGTTGCAGGGACAAATCAAGTCCAAGCGCCTCAAGGTGCACACGGACATTGCCCGGTCGTTACCGGCATTGCGTGCAAACCCCATTCGGCTTCGACAGGTTCTCGATAATGTCGTCGGGAATGCGATTAAATATTCAAATGCCAATGGCGAAGTAAAGATCGCCATTCATGCCGAGGGTGACCAGGTGATCCTGCAGGTCACAGATGAAGGACTTGGAATTCCTCCCACTGACCAGCAGTACATTTTCGATAAATTCTACCGTGGGAGCAATACCTCTCCTGAAATTGAAGGATCAGGGCTGGGGCTTGCGATTGTGAAAAGCATCGTGGAAAACCATCAAGGACGCATCTGGGTGGAATCCGCTGTAGGGAAAGGCAGTTCATTCTTTATCGTTCTGCCTGTGCTTTCAGAACCT
>DATDRD010000603.1:0-3710 GCA_035291925.1 Anaerolineales bacterium | reverse complement strand
GTTCCCAATCCACCATACCGCCAGTGAGATTCCAGATGTCTGTGTAACCCAGTTTCACCAGTTCTTCGGCGGCGAAGCAATCTCCTCGCCATGTCGGGGATTGCGTCACACACCTGCCCTCCCACTCGCTCCGCTTCGGGGACTGTAGTGGCGGGCGGTGCCAGGGGAGTGCGCTCGCAATGACATAGTTATGCTTCTGCGATCTGCCCCGAACCTTGCGAAATCAATCCCAATGAAACTGCGCGCATGACAGCTTCGGTGCGGCTGTTGGCTTGCAGTTTGGCGAAGATGTGCGCGAGATGTCCCTGCACGGTACGGTCACTGATATTAAGTTGCACGCCGATGGCTTTATTCGTGAATCCTTTTGCGGCAAGTCGCAGTACGTCCAGTTCACGGTCTGTCAGCGGCTCGACGATTTTCTTTTCTGTTCCTTTGAATATATTGGACATCAATTTGCGCGTGATGGCTGGGTCAAGCGCGGACTTGCCTTCATTTACATCGCGCACAGCCTGGATGAGGTCATCTGCCTGGGCTGTCTTGAGCACATATCCGTTTGCACCCGCCTGCAATACAGCCATCACGTACGGATCGTCATCATATGCGGTGAGAATCAACACGCCCACTTCCGGCAAATGTGTGCGCACCCAGCGGGTGACCTCGATCCCGCTGGCTTTGGGCATTTGGATATCCAGCACGGCTACATCGGGTTTGTGTTTTTGAATAAGCGCCTGGGCCTCTTCGCCATCCCCCGCCTCCGCGATGACCTGTAAGTCTTTTGCGCTTTCAAGCAGTTGACGCACTCCCGCGCGGACGATGTGGTGATCGTCAGCCAGAAGAACGCGGATTTTGGTTTTTGATTTGCTCAAGGACTTTGCCATAATTCAATTGATCCAATTCCTGGGTGAGGGCTTGTGTCTGAAAAAAATACGGGAAGGCGAGCCAGACGATGCTGAGTCCAGCCAAAAGTCCAGAGATGAAGCGCATGATGGAGTTGAACGAGCCGAGCGCGTCGCCTGCGTAGAATGTCGCGGGGAAGGAGTTATTCGTCAAGGAGGCGAGCCATTGATTCGTATCACGAAATCCCTGTCCAATGCCAGCGAAATCACTAAGGGCATGAGTGCCGCCATCCATTATAAGGGGTAGCAGGAGCAAAATGAACCCCCACCACGCCAGCGGCTTGATTTTGCGGCGAAGCGGCCACCATAAAACCGCGAACACCCAGACACTTGTGTAAAACGAAATCATGCGATCCGACCAGGCGACCTTCCAACCCATTGATTCGTTACCGATGAACTGACGGAGAATCATTGGGTTGATCGTATCCTGCCACACGGCTTGAATTTCATTCAACGAGTACATGCTCTTTTCGCCAAATAGAAAGAAGGAACGCTCTGGTAGTTGATGGCAGAAGAATGAGTAAATGAAGTATATCGCCTTGCCCGCACCCGTCCAACCAATATACATGAAGATGGGCGCGAGAAAAGGCGTGAATACCCACATCCCATAAAGGACTAAAAATATTTGAAGCCAGTGACTGGATAGCCACTCTCCTATGGAGCGGGATGTTCGCGAACGAGATTTCAAAATAGCAGTGGACATTGAATCCCTACGGCGCGTCCGGTTCAGGTGCGCGATTGAGATTGGCACGATAAAAGGCTTTGACTTGTTCCGAATCAAATGTTTCGAGGCGCTGCAATCGTCCCCAGGATGTCATAACAAGAGGCACATCGAGGGAAGGCCAGGGATAGGCGATCAATTTTGTGCCGCCCAGATCATCCATTGTGGTTTTAATTTGCTCCTTCAAGTCCGCGCAACCAGTTTCATCGAGAAGGTCGCAGTTGTACCAGAAGATAACATACCCATGTTCCAAATTATGGACGAGATAGCCAGCAGGAAACTGATAATTGTTACTATCATAGAAACCTGCCCTGGCTTCCTCGGCGTAATGCGGACCCGAGGTCGGCGGATCGGAGTTGTATTCACCAGGGTCGCTATCCATTGGGATATGCTGACTGCTCTCTGTCATTATTTGAATGGACTTGCCTGCCGCCGGGCGGACTCCCTGCCAGATGATGATGCTGAAGATCGCAATTACAACTACACCAATCCCACCCCACATAAGATTGGTTTTGATCTTTTGCCTGCGATGGCGTTCATGTATTTTCTGACGATTGGATTTTGAATTCATAAGATTTCCTAATTTTATTGATGAACAGGCGTAAAGTTAATTCCTGACGCCTGTTCATATTTGAACTACTGAACTGAAAGCTTGATATCTTCCTTATAATCCAATTCACCCTTACGAACATAAACAGTCATTGTCCAATTACCAGACATACTGAAATTAGCCTTGATGGAATACTTCCCGCCGCCCTGTTCGGTGGCAAGACCGCTCATGCCCATCCCAGTCATATCGGTGTGATCTACAGAGACATCCACTTTTGCGCCTTCAATGGGAATGCCATTGGCGTCAGTGATGATCAACGCCAATTCCATATCTCCCTTCATGGCGGGATTTGGATTCGTGCTGACTGCGATATTGACTTGCTTGAATGAAGTTGTTTCAGCGGGCTTTGCCGCGCTTCCACAAGCCACCAGTATAACTGATAAAAGAACGAGCATATTAATAAAAATAAACTTACGCATTTTTATTTTCTCCTTTGGTTTATTTGTCATTGCGAGTATAGCCATAGTGGAAAAAGGTCACTGTTCCAAAGCACGTGCTATTCCACAACATTGATCACCATCATCAAACCGCCCGGCTCGACGTTGTCGTTGGTGGTGTGGTGCAGGATGTGACAGTGCAACATCCATTGGCCTGTTTCAGTGGCGACAAACTCAATGTCATAGCGTTCACCTGGCGCAACGCTGACTGTATCCTTCGTCAATTGCGCGGCTTCGGGTACGGGATGACCGTCTGTGGCGACGATTTTGAAGGGCATACCATGCAGGTGCATTGGATGAATAAATTGACCGATTGCAATAAGGCGCAAGCGAACTAGATCGCCTTTCTTAACTGTGATTGTCTCCGTCGCAGGGAATGACTTGCCGTTTATTGTGAAGTAGTTGGGTTCCATGCCAGCCATCGGCATGGCGGCGAAAGTTTGCCCATCCGTCATCCGCAATTCGGAAATCATCAGTACTTTATCCACAACCGGCGAGTTGGCTTCAGGTTCCTTCGGGTCAATGATGAATGGAGCATATAATCCTGCACTTACCTGAACATCGCCTTCATAATGCGAATGATACATGAATGTACCTGCGGGTTTTGCGGTGAATTCATATGTGAACGTCTCGCCTGGTTGAATGGGATCCTGTGTAACACCAGGCACGCCGTCCATCGCGTTGGGAACTTCGACTCCGTGCCAGTGGATCGTCGTCGGGTCTGGCAGTTCGTTCTTAACCACGATCCGAATCTGGTCGCCCTCTGTGACGCGGATCATTGGCCCGGGCACGGTTCCGTTGTATGTGTATGCCGTTACCGTGACTCCATCTAGAATCGGCCATTGCACCGCTTTGGTGGTCAACTCGAAAACCTTGACGCCATTTTCTTCACGGAATTCCAATGGTTGACCGCCTGTTGTTTCAGTGGCAGGCTGAACGTTCGGGGCGGTGATCGCCTCCATCATGTGCGCGGCATCGGGATTTTCCATCATCATACTGCCTGGGGTTGGAGTCCCGTTCACACCTGCACTTGCGCCAGGTGCAAG
>DATDRD010000602.1:0-3530 GCA_035291925.1 Anaerolineales bacterium | reverse complement strand
CGATTGGGTCGGCATTGCGGATACCTGCGACGACATCTTCTCCCTGCGCGTTGAGAAGATAATCACCCATCATCTTCTTGTCTCCTGTGGATGGGTCGCGCGTAAATGCTACGCCCGTGCCGGAGTCGTCACCCATGTTGCCAAAGACCATCGTTTGGATATTGACAGCCGTGCCGAGATCGTGCGAAATGCGTTCCTTGTTGCGGTAGGCGATGGCGCGCTTGCCATTCCATGATTCAAACACGGCTTTCGTTGCAAGCTCAAGTTGTTTGTAAACATCCTGGGGGAAATCAAAACCGACATGCTTCTTGAACACATCCTTGAATGTGGAAACCAGAGCCTTCCAGTCCTCAGCGGTCATGTCCGTGTCTAATTTGTAGCCCATTTTCTCTTTATATTCAGCCATCGGGTGTTCGAAGACTTCGTCATCGAGATTAAACACGGTCGTGCCAAACATTTCAATAAGGCGGCGATACAAATCCCACACAAAGCGCGGGTTCCGGGTCAGCTTGATCATGCCCTCGACGACTTCATCATTCAAACCGATGTTCAGAATCGTATTCATCATCCCAGGCATGGAGAATTTTCCGCCCGAGCGACAAGACACCAGCAAGGGATTCTTCGAGTCGCCGAATTTTTTGCCTGTCTTCTTCTCGACGGCCTTCATCGCCGCCAGCGCCTGATCCCACATTCCGGCGGGGAACTTGCCTGTTTTCCGGAATTCGTTGCAGGCTTCGGTCGTGGCGGTAAATCCCGGCGGGACGGGCACGCCCGCCCGTGTCATATCAAAAAGTCCTGCACCTTTACCGCCAAGCAGAGCGCGCACGCTCTCCCAGGAACCGGCATATTTTTCCGCTTTTGCGACCTCATCGAAGGGGTACACCCATTTGTTCATCTAAACCTCCACAGGTAGTGCTAATATTTTGTGTGAAGTCTACCACAAACGATCCATAATAAAAGTGGCATTAATTATGTTAGCTTGTCAGTCTTGATCTGTAAACCTGCTGCAAAGTCGTGAAAATCGTTTATCTGTGATAATATATGCAGATTGGAAATGACCCATGTCAACAAAAATACTCGTTATTGACGACGATAGCGCTGTTACAGATTTGCTTTCCTTGCTTTTAAAATCACAGGGATTTGATGTAACAGCAACAAACAATAGTAGTGACGGACTAAACCTTGTTCGCGAAAATCAACCAGATCTTGTTGTCCTCGATCTGATGATGCCTGAAATAGATGGCTGGGAAGTGTGCAAAGCTGTGCGCGCGTTCAGCGATGTGCCTATTATTGTGCTATCGGCCCTCAACGATCCCTCGATGATCGCCAGCGTTCTCGATTCCGGCGCGGATGATTATTTGACAAAACCGACACCAAGCCGTGTATTGGTGGCGCATATTAACCGTCTTGTTCACCGGACAGGAACGCCCCGGTCCAACTCGGCAAAGAGCGAATCGCTCAACAAGCCGTTGCCAGCATCCTGAGAATCAGCATTCGCTTCATTTCAATCTGACCCTTCGGTCTGCGCTCACCAGCACCCGCGTCATGGGCAGTCCTGTACTGCGATACAAATCCCCATCAGCCTGCGTGATGGGGATTTCGTTTACGCGAGGTTTTTCAGGGCCCTGGCAGTTTCCTCTTTTGCTTCCAGCATGGGAATATGACCGGCGCTCTCCAATTCCACCAAATGTGCCTGCGGAACTGCATTTTTCACTTCACGGGCGCGGTCGATGGGAATCAGCGCGTCCGCCTTACCATGGATGATGACCACCGGGAATTTGAATGACGGGAGCAGGGGAGTGGAATCCATCCGTTCGGCCATTGCCTTAAGCGCACCGATAAATGCTGCAGGCTGCTGTCTTTTCATTGCGTCGCGCGCAAAGGCCTGTAAACGTTCGTCGGAAGTGAATTTAGGCGCCATTGTTTCGACCACACCCCCGATGCCCTTTTCCGAGACCTCCGCTGCGGACTTATACCGTCCATCCTTGCGGTCGGGAGGATCAGCAAGCACTTGTGACGAAACCAAACCCAATCCGCTGATTCGCTCAGGATAGAGTCTTGCAAAAGCCAGAGCAACGTATCCACCCATCGAGTGTCCGGCGATCGCGGCCTTTTGAATGCCAAGTTGATCGAGCAGACCTGCAACGTCTGAAGCATAGTCATCCATCGTGTAAGGGGAACCTACAGTTGTCGACTCGCCAAACCCGCGTAAGTCAGGCAGGATGAGATCGAATGTGTCCTCAAGTAAAGGCGCGACATCCTCCCATAAAAGATGGTCAAGGGGATAGCCATGCAGAAGCACCAGCGGAGTCCCTTTACCGCGGCGAGTGTAAGCAAGTTCAATATCGTTAACTTTTATCTTTTCCATACTCCATCTCCTTTTTATCTCCAATTCACCGGCACTTTTAATTTACTGCCCAGTTTTGAGTAGTAATGCAGGAACCCATGATCCCGGCCAAACTCGTAGACTCGGCGCGTGATATCCACATCTGCCTTGCAGTATTCGGCCACCTTATCCAATTCACCTTGGCGAAACCATTCTACTGACATTACCCCATCTGCCGTCTTGGTCGTTCCAAGAGTCGCTCTGGCAATGGAATCGAGGCTCAAACGGAAGTTCAACGTTCGGAAAACATCCTGTAATATATCTATCGAACGCAAGGCGCGAAAGTTTTCGTTTGGCGCGTAAGGTCTTAACACTTCATAATCAAACTTGATGGTATTGAACCCAATCACGCGGTCTGCGGACTTGAGTTCCGCGATCAAAGCCTGGACATCTTTCTCCCAATACACGGCAAAATCATTGCGTGCCGTTGACCACGTAACACTACAGGCCAGTAGTAGCTTGGAAGCGTCGCGCCCGCCAACTTCTTCGAAAAGTTTCTGGCTTTCAAGGTCGAAATACACGAGGTTCATGAACTCTCCAAATCTGTCAATTGCCGGCGTGCAAAATCAAAGGCTTGTTCCCGCGATGCGACCTTGCCGGTCGCCTGGGCTTCACGTATCGCTTCCAGTAGTTGACCCACAACACGTCCGGGTTCAAGATTTAGCTCACGCATCAATTCGTTGCCGTCCAGCAGGCGCGGCGGTGCAATGGTCTCTTTCGGTTTTTCCCAGTAGTTTTCAAGCAAAATGCGCGCAACATCCAACGCTGCTCTCCAGGTTTCCTGCGTCAGTGTGTGACCGCGCGTACCGCGCAGATCTGCGAGCCCGAGCAAAACGAGATCAACCCCTGCCTCTCGTGAATCACGGAAGAAGCGATAAATGGCTTTGCGTGAAGGCTCCTGTTTATCACCTTCCAGGCGGCTTGTGAAAAAATGGAAACGCATGTGATTCGCGATGACTGTTCTCACGCGTTCGATTTCGTCATTGCTCAGATTGAACGCGCGTCCGCGTTTTGCGGCGACCTCCGCGCCCTTGATATCATGCTCGAAGAATCGGATGCGCCCTGCTTCATCCGTGGACCTTGTGGCTGGCTTCTCGACATCATGATAGAGTGCTGCGAAAAACAGCGCGGCGCGGACAGAACG
>DATDRD010000601.1:0-1639 GCA_035291925.1 Anaerolineales bacterium | reverse complement strand
CTGGCCGTGGTGAACTGGTTGTAATAAATACCCGCTCCAGCAGTGGAGTGTCATTCCATCTGCTGAAACGGGCATAGAGATTGTACACCGTACCTTCGGTAGGTGCAGGTGTCAAAAGGAGTGTCAAATGAAACGATTTTTACCCATAATTTTGTTGTTGATTTTGGTGACCGCATGTGCACCCGATCCACGCAAGGAAGCGGAGGCATATGCAACCAGAATAGAAGCTGATCAATATGCACTCAATAGCGAACAGAACAGGCAACAGAAGGCGGCTCTACATGCAGTCCAGGTTGAAGCGCTGAAGGTGGAGCAGGGTCACAAGGAAGCCACTGCTGCGCAATGGCGTGAGGGCCTGAACAAGATGATCCATTATGGATTTATCTTCGCTACGATCAGCCTATGCGTGTCTCTGCTAGTTCTGACATTCTCGTTCTCATATAGTTTCGTGGGCATGGCTAAAGTAACTGTACGGGCCATGGATGTAAGAGCGAATCAGATCATGCTGGATCGGGTCACGCGGCAATTCCCGTTGTTCATTCAGCACGTGCACGGCGATAAATATGCGTTGCACAATCCGAATGTTGGCAGTGTGGTGATGCTCGATGTGAGCAATTCCGCTGACCGTCAGATGATCGCAACGTCCGGAGCAACACAAATTGCAGGAGTGATCGCACAGGAGGCGAGCAGATCAGCAGATCCTGCGGGTGTGGCAATCATTCAGCCGCCTATCGTTGATATTGAAGATGGATCCATCAGCGTTGGCAGGGATATCGTCGGGAGGAAGCACGCATGAATAAATTCAATCAAACCACTCCGCCTCTCCAGCAACCATCAGCACCGAGTTATGCGGACCGCCAATTCCTGCATACGTTTCTGGCGGGTGCATTATTGCCATTAGTGCAATCCACGATCACAGCAGTGATGGCGGGGATCGGCACGTTGACCGCGCTGTATCTATTCGGGGCGATCGATCTGCTGAAACCATCCCTGATCATTACCGGCATCGTCTGGGTCTTCACATGGCTATACCTGCAGCGGCGCTGGCTCAATCTCACGTCCTTCGAAAGTTTTATGGGCGTGGATCTGAATGGTGATGGCAATATTGGCAAGCCCGCGAAGGAGCCCGAACATTTTGTGATCAGGCTGGATGAGATCACGGCAGATAAGCATTATCGTTCGCGAAACATAGATTCCGTAATTTCAAAAGAGCAGATGACTGTGCTTGCGCGCGGCTTGTTAAATGGAATCCCATTTTCCGAGCGGAATTGGGCTGGAACTGGGAAACCGTTGTCGAGCACTGAGTTTCGGACCTTGCGCTCCGGATGGCTGAAGCACGGCCTGCTGGAGGTAGCGAGTGATAAGGATAATCGGCAGGGATTTTATTTGACCGACCAGGGCTGGGCTGTGATGGAGAAACTTGCCAATACAACCCCCCCGGGTTTCGATACGAGCGGAAGACCGCTCTACTCAACTAACAGGGGAGGAAATGCGGAAGGGATTGAACGCGAGGAAAGAGAACTTAGTGAAGATGAGCGGATCGCGATCGAAAACGAGAACGCGACGCATGACGAGAAGTTTCAATCATAGAAAAGGAGTTCAAGATGTCTGAAATGATCAATCTTGGTTTTGATATGGG
>DATDRD010000600.1:0-4863 GCA_035291925.1 Anaerolineales bacterium | reverse complement strand
GATGTTACCGCTGATGAACTCGGTCTATTCGACCTGACCACACAGGAGCCTGTTCTAACCCAAATTGGACAGCCAGTGGTAATTGATCCAACCACTGTGATTCCCGATGAAGAACCCACAGAGGAAGATGTTCATCCCATTGCCACACTGTTAGCCGCCTTCTTCTTCCCTGATGATCCCGATATGGCCAGTTTAATAGATGGTTACCACGAGGAGGATGGTTTTGGCTTCGGTGTCATTGCTCAGGCGTTGTGGATGTCAGAGGGTATTACCGAAGATGGAAATGTAGATGCAACTGCAACAGAGTGCATTTTGCAAGCCAAACGGGACGGCACTTACGATGCTTGCCTTGATTTTGGTGAGGATCCTGTTCCCACCAACTGGGGTCAATTCAAAAAAGCGCTGCGTGAAAATAAGGACAAGCATAATTTGGGCATCATCGTTTCTGGCCATGCGGAGGATGACTCACAAGATTCTTTGGCCCAGCAGGACCACGGCAATGGCAAGAATAAAGATAAGGGGAAGAACAAAGATAAAAACAAAAACCATCCATAAATCAACGATGGAGCAGTTTAAGGAGCGGCAATTGCCGCTCCTTTTTATTTGATAGAAGATGATAGTCAAATCAGTTAAAATATCCACAGAGAAAACCATGCGAAAAATTGCGATCCTTGGAATTGGTCAGACAAAAATTGACGAACACTGGGACAAGTCCCTGCGCGAGATCGGGGGGGAGGCTGCCTTCGCCGCCCTGCAGGATGCGGGCATGGATAAGGTCGACGCGCTGTTTGTCGGCAATATGCTGTCCCCCCTGGTCAGCGGGCAGAATCAACTGGGAACTTTTCTTGCGGATTGGATCGGACTCTGGCATCAGGAGGCCGTCAAAGTGGAAGCCGCCTGCGCATCCGGCGCGGCAGCGCTGCGCGCGGGACTGATGGCTGTTGCCGCGGGAGAAATCGACTCAGCGCTGGTGGTGGGTGTCGAGAAGATGACCGATAAAGCGGGCCATGATGTGACTGCGGCATTGGCCACTGCCGCCGATGCGGATTACGAAGTGGAACAGGGCGTATCGTTCGTGGGCATCAACGCGTTGCTCATGCGCCGATACATGCACGAGTTCGGCTGGAAACACGCTGACTTCGCGCCCTTTTCCATCAATGCACATGCGAACGCCATGCATAACCCTTTCGCGCGCTTGCATCAGAAAATCAGTGTGGATCAATTTGAAAAATCAAGCATGGTTGCCACGCCGATCAATTTACTGGACGCGTCGCCCATCGGTGACGGCGCAGCCGCGGCGATCATCGTCCCGGCGGAGAAGGTCGCGTCGGTGAATGGCAGGCCGCGCATCATGGTGGCAGGCTCGGCCGCCGCAACAGATTCGATTGCCGCCCATTCGAGAAAAGATCCGTTGTTCTTATCCGCTGCGTACGAGTCATCCAGGCGCGCCTGTGGGATGGCAAACGTCGAAACGAAAGATATCGATGTGTTCGAGCTGCACGACGCGTTTTCGATCATGTCCGCGCTTTCGCTCGAAGCCTGCGGATTCGCCGAACGCGGCCAGGGTGTGAGGCTCGGCCTCGATAACGAGATCAGCCCGAATGGACGCGTGCCCGTCTGCACGCGGGGCGGGCTAAAAGCGCGCGGGCATCCGGTCGGCGCGACCGGGATGTATCAAATCGTGGAAATCGTCCAGCAATTGCGCGGCGAGTGCGGCAAAACACAGGTGGATGGCGCTCAGATCGGCATGGCGCAAAACATCGGCGGCTCGGGAGCGACAATCCTGACCCATGTTCTGAAGGCAGAGTAGAAAGATCCCGCAGGCGTTGTCCTGACTGACAGTGCGTGCCGAAGGGTTCAAATCAGTTAATTGAAAAAATCTCACAAAACCATGATCCCGGCAACTCGAGCGTTATGTGGTATAAAATCCATATCTGGTGGTGAAGCACAGTTCCCCACCGGATCTGGCTTGCAGCACACTTACAAACGTGTTTTTGTGATTGTACGCCCTTGAATCCTTTGCGGACATATTTTATACTGTGCAGAAGGCAAGGAGTGCTCATCATGGCTGACAAACGAAAAATAAACCGCCGCGACTTTACCTACTACATGCAAGTCAAGGATGCCGCAACCAAGCAAATCGTTGGATATCTTTCAGATATTAGTGCGGGCGGATTTAGACTGGACAGCCCCACAGAGATCCCGCAAGGAAAGGATTTTCGCCTGCTCATTGATCTCACGCCTGACATTGCCGACCAGAATTCCATGGTGTTCATTGCACGCAGCAAGTGGTGCCGCAGGGATCATGTTGACCCCTTCACATTCAACGTTGGCTTTGAGATCATCAACATGGCTCCCGGCGATACGCTGATCTTCCAACGCATGTTCGAAAAATACGGCTCACAGCATACAATGAGGAGCAAAGGTTCCGACGATTATTTATGGAAATAGCTCCGACGATGTTTTTTTCGTTTTACGGGCGGCCATGGCAGCCCGTTTTTTATTGTAAAATGAGAGACATGAATTACAGAACCTTACGTTCCATTGTACGATTCTTCATGAAGATCATTGCCGATATAGAAGTACACGACATGGAAAAGCTCCCCGCGGGCAATTTTATTGCCGCAGCAAATCATCTGGGCCGGCTGGATACAGCCGTCTTATTGTGCATCATTGACCGGGAGGATATCATCATGCCGGTCGCTGAAAAATATAAGAACCACCCGCTTTTCGGCGCGATCGGACGAGCCGTCAATGCGATATGGCTGAATCGCTTCGAAGCAGATTATCCCGCGCTGCGCGAAATCCTTGCGCGGATGCAAAATGGTGGCATGCTGGTGATCGCCCCTGAAGGAACGCGCTCAAAAACCGAAGCTTTGCAGGAAGGAAGAATGGGTGTCGCTTTTCTGGCAAGCAAGAGCGGATATCCTGTTTTGCCTGTTGCTTTGACAGGCACGGAGGACCGCAGGATTATGGAAAACATCAAGCACTTTCGGCGATCAAAAATCACAGTCGGGGCGGGAGATCTATTCCATATTCAGATCCCCAAAGGGAAAGGGCGCGAACAGGCCATGCGCGAAGCAACGGATGAGATCATGTGCCGGATCGCTGCACTTCTTCCCGAAAAATATCGCGGGGTGTATACCGATCAGCCGCGTTTGAAGGAACTGCTCGTTCAAAAATAACGATGCTTCGACTCCTTCGCTTCCTCATCCGCGTTCTGCTCAAACTCATTGCCCGTGTTGAAATTCGCGGGAAAGAAAACGCTCCCCTTAAAGGTGGAATGATACTTGCGTCCAATCACATTGGCATTCTTGATATAATCATGGTCTACTTTGCCATCGATCGAACTGACCTCTTCATCCCTGTTGCCGAGAAATGGGAAAAGATCGGCTGGATACGCTGGCTGGGCAGACAACTCAACTTCCTTTTTATAGACCGTTTTAATCCCGATTTGAAAGCCATGCGAAAAATGATCGCACTGATGCAGGAGGGCAAATGTCTCGTTATCGCCCCCGAGGGGACGCGTTCGCGCGTTGGTTCATTGATCGAGGGCAAACCGGGTGTTGCTTATCTCGCGGCACGTTCGGGATTCCCGGTTGTCCCGGTGGCCATCACTGGCACGGAAGACAAGGTTATTTTGGGAAACCTGAAACGACTCCGAAAATCAACTATTATCCTCACAGGCGGAGAGCCATTCATCATCCCCCCGCTGCCAAATAAAAACCGCGACGAGGCGCTTCAAAAGTATACAGATGAAATCATGTGCCGGATCGCCGCGCTATTACCCGAAAGGTATCGCGGTGTTTATGCGGAGCATCCGCGCTTGAAGGAAATCCTGGCGGAAGAGGCGTGAACGCTTCCGTGCATGAAAGAATTGAGGAAACACGCGTTGAAAGGATCACCACCCATGCCCCAAAAAGTCATTGCCCCTTCCCTTGAACAATGGAAACGTCTGCATGAATTGATGGATAAGATAAGCGAACTCGCGCCGTGGGAATTTATGTATGAACACAATATCTTCGGTGTTCAATTCCCTGAAACGAACGATTTGGGTTTTGTAAGCGTGATGGGGAATTTGGGAGAACATTTTGCCACTGCGGTCTATATGGGAAAAAAAGGCTTTGAAGGTTTCTTGACCATGCAGCGCATGGGGTACAGACTTGGACCCGATATTGTTTTGGAAGTGCCGCAACTCCAAGCCTCCTTTGAAGATAGGGAAATGATCAGACCTGAAGACCGAAAGATCATCAAACAACTTAATTTGAAATTTCGCGGCGAAAAGGCATGGCCCCAATTTCGCAGTTATCGGCCCGGGTGCTTCCCCTGGTATTTGGAAAAAGACGAAGCGCAAATGCTGATCCACGGGCTTGAACAATTGCTGGATGTTGCCCCGCGGTTTAAGGAGGATCCCGATATGCTTCAACCGACTGAGCCGGATGGCAGGTATTTAGTGCGCGTGCATGAAAACGGAAAATGGGCTGACCGACCTCAGAAGATAATGTTTCCTGCAGACCCTCCTCTTCGATTGCGTATGAATATGGACGCGTTGAATTATCTTAAAAGCATGTCGAAGCAGAACTCCATCGTTGAAGTGGATATCCAGATGATGGAAGAAGCAGTAAGAGATAAGAAATTTGACCGCCCGTATTTTCCCTTTATGCTTATGATTGCCGAGAAACAGAGCCACATGATCCTGGGGTTTGATTTGCTTTCTCCCCTCCCTTCCCTTGAAGAGATGTGGGAGCATATCCCTGAAAAAGTTACGGCGACTCTGGCGAATTATCTTTTGCCAAAAGAAATACAAACAAAGAATCCCGTGATCGCCCTGCTTCTCTCACCACTTGAAAAAGAGGTGGGATG
>DATDRD010000599.1:0-7499 GCA_035291925.1 Anaerolineales bacterium | reverse complement strand
CACCGAACGCCCTGACGAAGTGGAACTCATGCGCAGGGTTGTCAAGAAACTCGAGATGGGCGTGGAGGTTCCGCTCGTGATCGACACCACCGAATTAGACGTTCTCGAAGTCGCGCTCAAGACCGCGCCTGGGCGCTGTCTCATCAACTCAACACATCTTGAGTCGGGCCGCGAAAAGGCTGACAAGATTTTCACACTAGCCAAGACTCACAATGCACCCGTCATCGTATTGACGATTGACGAAAACGGCATGGCAAAGACCCGCGAGAAAAAACTCGAAGTCGCCAAACGCATCTACGAGATCGCCGTCAACGACCACGGACTCAGGCCTGAAGATTTGGTCTACGACACACTGATCTTCACTCTCGCCACAGGCGATGAGGAATTCGCCAACTCTGCCATTGAAACCATCGAAGGCATTCGCCTCATCAAACAAAACCTTCCTGGCGTGATGACATCACTTGGCGTGAGCAACCTCTCCTTTGGATTTGCGCCTCAAGCCCGACCTGCATTGAACTCGATCATGCTCTATCACTGCGTGCAAGCAGGTTTGGATATGGCGATCGTGAACCCGGCTCACATCACCGCGTATGCGGACATCCCCGCCGAAGAAAAAGAACTCTGCGAAGACCTGCTCTTCAATCGCCGCGCAGACGCCTTACAGCTTTTTATCGAACACTTTGAAAATGTCACACCCACTACCGAATCATCCCTCGCTGACCCCACCGAAGGCATGACCCCTGAACAACGCCTGCACTGGAAGATCGTCCACCGCCACAAAGAAGGCGTGGAGGCGGATATTGATGAGATTATCAACCGAGGCATCCCCCCTCTCCCTTCGCGAGAGGGCAGGGTGAGGGCTGAATCCCCCTCTCCCCTCGGGAGAGGGCAGGGTGAGGGAAAGGATTTCACTCCAAATCCTCCTATCCCAGATGCCTTACTTGCTCGTGCTCGCGAGTTACGCCAAAACGCCACCGATGCCGAACAACTCATGTGGAAAATTCTTCGCAACCGTGGTTTTCATGACGCTAAATTCCGACGTCAACATCCAAAAGAAGGTTTTATCCTCGACTACTATTGTCATGAAGCCAAACTCTGTATTGAACTCGATGGGGGTCAACATAACGAGGACGAACAAGTTAAGTACGATGAAGAACGCACAAGAATTTTGCTTGAAAGAAGAGGAATTCGAGTCGTTCGATTCTGGAATAGCGATGTTCTAAACAAAACCGAAGATGTGTTAAACGAATTGTGGAATATCTTGGACGAGAGGTTGCCCGAGAACCCCCTCACCCCTCGGGAGAGGGCTGGAGTAAAGGCGCGTCAGCATGAGATCGCCGTTCACACCCTTAACAACGTCCTCCTCCCCGCCATGAAAGAGGTAGGTGACAAATTCGGCGCGGGCGAATTGATCCTGCCTTTCGTGCTCCAATCAGCAGAGGTGATGAAGAAGACCGTCGCGCATCTCGAAAATTATCTCGAAAAGATGGAAGGCGTCACCAAAGGCACGGTCGTCATCGCCACCGTCTACGGCGACGTGCATGACATTGGCAAGAACCTTGTCAAAACGATTCTCGCCAACAACGGCTACACCGTGATCGACCTTGGCAAACAAGTCCCTGCAGAGACGATCATCACCAAAGCCGTAGAGGTCAACGCGACCGCGATTGGCTTGTCCGCGTTACTTGTATCCACATCCAAGCAGATGCCGCTTATCGTCAACGAACTGCATCGCCGTGGACTCAAATTCCCGGTTTTGGTTGGCGGCGCGGCCATCAACCGTCGCTTTGGACGCCGCATCCTGTTCACAGATGATGGCGATGTCCACGAACCGGGCGTGTTCTATTGCAAGGATGCGTTCGAAGGACTTGAAACGATGGACCAACTCATCGTTCCTGAGAAGCGTGAGCAACTACTCGCCCGCGTCCGTCGGGAAGGGGATCTTGAAATGGGACGCGCCTCACAGGTGCCGGAACATCGAAAAACGGCGACCCGCTCAAAGGTCGAGCCTGAACCGATTAATCATCCCCTGAAGTGGGGACAGCGCGTTGTCAAGAATATGCCTTTGGAGATTGTGCTCAAACATCTCAGTCTGAACGAACTCTATCGTTTGTCCTGGGGTGCGAAGAATACGCACGGTGAAGACTGGGGAAAACTGAAAGCTGACTTTGATGAGCGCCTGGCAAAGATGACCAAGGAGGCCCTGCGAGAAAAATGGCTGCAGCCACAGGGTGTCTATGGCTTCTTCCCCTGTCAATCGGATGGAGATGAATTGATTATCTACGACCCGCCAACAATTGACACCGCCTCACCCGACGAACTTACGCGCTTCACCTTCCCGCGCCAGCCCTATGATGATCATCTTGCATTATCCGATTACTTCGCATCCGTTGACACGGGCAAAATGGATATTGTGGCATTTCAAGTTGTGACCGTCGGAAATGAGGCCACTGAACGCTTCGACAAACTGCAGACAGCGCACGATTACTCCGAAGCCTACTTCACGCATGGTCTCGCAGTGCAGACCGCTGAAGCAAGCGCGGACTATTTGCATGGACACATCCGCCGGGAACTTGGCATTGGCGACGAACAAGGCAAGCGTTACTCGTGGGGGTATCCCGCCATCCCAGAATTAGAAGATCATAAGAAAGTATTTGAGCTGCTTCCTGCAGTGACAAATGAATTGGGCATGACCCTCAGCACGGCCCATCAGTTGATCCCTGAGCAATCCACGGCTGCGATCATCGTGCATCATAGCAAGGCAAAATATTACTCAGTAGGTGAGAGTCGCGTCGAACAGTTGATGAAATGATATGAAGGAAATTTGAGACTACTTATGCCTGTGGTTAAAGATTCCAGGATTGAAAAGCACTTGTTCCTTATCTGGATCATGGTTAATCTGATCGTCGGTATTTTCATTGTCCATGATTTTGGGGTCAGTTTTGATGAACCGCGCTACTATATCTACGCGGAGCAGTCTCTGGATTCTTATAGGTCCTTCTTTGGTTTGTTATATGAGCCAGATTATGGCCCTGGTAACTTGCGGTATTATGGTCCATCTTTCATCATCCTGGTGGAATTAATTGGAAGAATCTTGCAGTCCCTTTTCGCCAACATGCTGAAAATTGATATCTGGCATTTTTCCTACTTTGTCCTGTTCCAGTTGACCGGGTTAGCGCTTTACTCACTCACCAAAAGATGGTTCAGCCGCTGGGCGGCATGGGCCGTGTTGCTCCTTTTCACGGCCCAGCCTTTGCTTTGGGGACATGCTTTCATGAATCCAAAGGATATGCCTTTCATGGCATTCATGGTCTTTAGCGTTTTTGCCGGATACAAAGTGCTTGATTCATTCAAAGGTCGAACTCCCGAAATATCCTTGCAGAGCCCTATAAAAAACTTTTCAGAAGCATGGTGTCAAATCGATGGTTCAGATCGCAAAAGATATATGAACCTGCTTTCAGTTGAAGCCGGACTCCTGGTACTCTCCAGTTTATCTGGTTATCTGATCACACTGATAGTTGCTTTCTTTTACCTGGCAGATCCAAACACCCTGCCTGAAAAAATTTTTCACAAGTATGCACAAACTGCGGGCGTACCCTTGGAAAGCTATGTTTCAAGGGCGCAAACTTTATTTCATCGCTTCGCAGATCCAATTTTGATTTTGGGAGTGATTGTTCTCCTTGTTTATCTGGGCTATTTGCTGATAAGGACTTCAAAAGGCAGGCTTTTTCATGAGGCGTTGAAGCGGTTCCCGCGAACTGTGTTCACTTCATTTCAACAAACTGGGAATGTTTTCAAACCAACAAACGTGCCGAACTTCTTGCGCCAAACCTTTCTGGCTACGAGGTCAGGAAACGTTATTTTCGCGGGACTCATTTTGGGGCTTACGATCTCCATCCGGGTGCTGGGTCCTTTAGCAGGATTCATTGCCATCCTATGTTGGCTCGTCAAAGGACGAAGTAAGGCTTTTCCTGTGATCGCAGCCTATCTTCTATGGGCAGGCCTGATCGCCTATTTGACGTGGCCATATTTGTGGAACTCTGCTGTAAGCCGGTATTTTGAGAGCCTGATGGTTATGTCCAATTTCCCGTGGCCTGGACGGGTGTTATTCAATGGGCATCTCTATCGTCCTCACAAACTGCCGTTTGAGTACCTGCCGGTCTTGTTGAATATCCAATTTACGGAGCCAGTGCTCGTTTCTTTTTATCTGGGCTTCATCGGGATGGTTTGGAGTTTGCTGAAAAAAAAGGTGCCGGTGGATTTGTTGGCATTTGTCGGACTTGGCTTTATCATCCCTCTGATCCTGCTCATCAGTTTACGAATGCAACTCTATGACAATTTCCGCCAGATACTTTTTATTCTGCCGGGTGGATTTGTCATCGCTGGGGCCGGGCTTGAAGCTTTCCTAAGCAGGCTCAGGTCCGGCTGGACGCGGGTGGCTCTTATCCTTGTGTTTGCCATGCCAGGTATATATTCTATTGTGAATCTCCATCCGTATCAATATATCTATTACAATTCACTGGTAGGCGGAACACCGGGTGCCGCGCGTCGGTACGAAATGGATTATTGGCGCACCTCCTACCGTGAGCTTGCTCTGCAAGTGAATCAACTGGCTTCGCAGGACGCGCATATCTTTGTTTCCGGTGTGCCATTTCCGTTTGAGCCATATGCGCGCCCAGACTTGAATATTGAACATAAGATAAATCCCGACAGGGCTTATGACTTTGAATATGCTGCGTTGACCTCACGTTGGGATACTGATGAACGTATGTTCCCGGATGCAGATATTGTTATGGCTGTGGAACGCGATGGCGTGGTGTTTTCTGTGCTTAAGTATGTAAAAAATCAGGCGTTGAAATAAATTGCAGGAAATCCGAAAACCAATGTGTGGCTGTATGCTTGTTTCTTTCCTCGCATTTTCATGAAACAGAACCTGCCTCTTTCAATTCTGCTTACTCCAAGCTTCCTCATTGGCGCCCTGACTCTCAGCAGGGCCTTTCAGTTGATCCCTGAGCAATCCACTGCTGCGATCATCGTGCATCATAAAGATGCGAAGTATTATTCAGTTGGTGAGTCATGTGTAGAGCAGTTGATGAGATAAATTTGGTGAAAAATTTTCCAGTCTAATTATTTCCATATCTTTATACCGGTTGCCTTCAAATTGACAACCAGGTTTTGACGTGCCTGTTTATACGGCATAGATTGAGATAATCGAAGATTTCCTCTACTCCGCTAACCATGTTGCCCGGATAAAATCTTTTATGCAAAATCCGGTTCGACAGGCCATCTCCAAGGATATACTATGAATGTTATCGACAATCTCAAAACAACAAAATACCGGAACTTCGCAGGCACTGCCCTTATCTTGACTCTGGCTTTGATTTCCCCGCTTTTCGGTGGTTATGATTACCGGGTTGCTTATCGTGGCGATACACTCGCCGGCACTTATGGAGTCCATACGGTCAGCCCATATCCTCTTTATTGGTTCATCTATCCATTTGCAATTTTGCCAGAAGATATCGGCTACATACTTTGGAATTTGGGAAATGCTATTTGTTACATCCTGGCAATCAGGTATTGGAAGAGTGATTTACTTGCCTTTAGTTTCTTTATCGGGGTTTTTTGGACGTTTTACGGTGGACAGCTAGAAGGCTTCATGTCTGGTGCACTCGTAGTAGCCATGTTACCTAACCCTTGGTTAGCAGGTTTAGGGGTTACAGTTCTTTCCTTCAAGCCACAGATTGGATTGTTCCCAATACTTTTTATTTTGTTACATAGAAAAGATTGGAAGTTTCTGGTTATTCCAGCAATTGTTTATTTGACATCTTTCATTACATGGGGTTGGTGGATACCGAAATGGTTAGCTGCTTTGCGCCCGATTGGAAACGTCGGTCCATCTTTAGCGTCAAATGTAAGCCTTTATCCTTATGGTTTAGTTCTTTTAATAATTCTTTTGCGGTATAGATCTTCGCTAAAAATCTGGATGCTTGTCCAAAGCTTGGCCATGCCCTATTCTCCAATTTATTCACTTGCACCCATGTTTACCTTAGTATCCCCATCAATATGGGCCAATATATTGATTTGGATATTCTATCTAATTACTGAAAAATACATGGTGTTATCATTTTTAGGTTTTATTTTTCCACTCTCTTTTTTGTTAGTTGAGATCTGGCGAAACGAAAAACATTCCACACATAAATTAAATCTCGAGAAGGAACCAGCATCCACGATGCAGACTACTCTTCATGACCACGAATAATCATTTCAAAGTGAAAAATTCTCGCAGTCGACAACAGATTACTTGAATATGCCGCTGAAAATAAGCAAGAACAATAAGACTAATGGCAAACATGCGTAAGAAGCTTTCATATGCTTGGACACCATGAACTCGCAGATTCCATGAAACAAAACTTTCCTATTACCATCCTGCTTACTCTTAGCTTCATTATTGGCCTGCTTACTCTCGGCGATTACGGTGAGTCGTGGGACGAATTGAATTTATATAAATACGCGGAGCGCTCACTCGAAGCCTACGTCACCTGGCCGCAGCACGGCGTCATCCCTGTCACAGGTGATCGCTTTGAAAATTACGGGCCCGCCTTTGTGATGTTTACGGCCATCGTCACGAGTATATTCACTCGAATCGTTCCCAACGCCCAGGCCGTTGACATCCAGCATCTGGTGTACTTCCTCACATTCCTGGTCGGCGTCTGGGCTTTTTACCAGCTCTCCATTCGCTGGATGAGCCGCGCCGCCGCCTTTGGCGCTACTCTGCTTTACATAACCCAGCCACTTTTCTGGGGGCACGCCTTCATCAACCCGAAGGATATTCCCCTCTTATCGCTTTTCACACTGACTGCCTACCTCGGGACGAAAATGCACGATTCGCTGCTTGGACGCGGAGCTGATTCCGTTTTTGACTCAGCATCCGTTGCCTGGAGCGGATTGCCCTCATCCACGCGCCGCCTGTTAATCGGCGCGACGATCTTCTGGCTGGTTTCACTCGCTCTTCTCTTTGGTGTGACGCCGCGCGTGTACCAGTGGCTTGACAACGCCATCCGCGCCGCCGCAAGCGGTGAACCATCACTGATCGCGCTGATTGCATCAAACATCCACAAGGTTCCTCCCGAAGTTTATATTGAAAAGTTTTTCGTGCTCTTCCTGCAAGCGCGAGCCGCATATTTTTTGATCGTCAACATCATTATGATATGGCTCTATCGCCGCAACCTGCCTTCCGCATTGCGTGTTTTGGGAATTATCCTGCCAGCAGGTATTCTCCTTGGCATCACAGTATCCATCCGGATTTTTGGGCCGCTGGCTGGAATTCTCGTCGCTATCTATCTTTTATGGAAGTCGACCGCGAGGGCCTGGCTGGTCATTGCAGCCTATGCGCTGATTGCTGTGATGACGACGTATCTTACCTGGCCTTATCTCTGGCCTAATCCCATCGGTCATTTCTTTGAGACGGTGCAAATCATGGCACAGCATCCGTGGCCCGG
>DATDRD010000598.1:0-2634 GCA_035291925.1 Anaerolineales bacterium | reverse complement strand
GCCCTGGCGCATCACGGACTCTCTTGTGCCATCTTCACAGATGCCATCAATGTCCATTTGCGGGGAGCCGATCATAAAGTCAACATGGGTGAGACTGGTGTTCCCGCCTGCGGCATTGAACTCCTCATCAGTTAACTCTTCACCGCCGGTGAGCGTGAAACGGTAGGCGCGTCCGATGGCGATATGACAGGAAGCGTTCTCATCGAATAAGGTGTTGTAGAAGAGATGTCCGCGCCTGGCGATGAGGGAGCTGGCTGGGACGAGCGCGACCTCGCCGAGGCGCCTCGACCCTTCATCCGTGTCAACCAGCTTTTGCAGGATTGCTTCGTTCTTCCTTGCATTGACTTTGACGATCCTGCCGTTTTCAAAGGTCACACTGAAATCATCGATCAAAGTGCCACTGTAACTGAGCGGGAAGGTCGCGGCGACGGTTCCATCGGCGCGATGACGATCGGGTAATGTAAAGACCTCTTCTGTTGGCATGTTCGCGGTAAAGACAATGCCGTTCTCTGCCAGGGATTGCGCGCTGATCCATTTGTGCCCGCGCGGCAAGCCGAAAGTGAAATCCGTACCGGGAGATTTATAGTGTAAAGCCGTATAGTTTTTTGCCTGCATGTAGCCAGAGCGCTTTTTCAAACTCCGAATATGTTCCTGCCATGCCGCGACCGGATCGGGCTGTGTGACGCGCGTTGTCTCGAAGATGGCCTGCCATAATTTTTCTTCTGCTTCTTTGGGTTTCAGATCTGGGAATATCTTTGCTGCCCAGGCCGGGGATGCGGCCGCGACCACGCACCAGTTGACAGCGTTGCGTGTAACCTGCATGCTGATCGTCTCATAGTTTTGCAGATGAGCCTTCTGCATTGCAGCAACACGATCCGCATCTAAACCGCGGTAAACGTCAGGATCATTTGCATAAATGGAGAGCAAAGCATCGCCATTTTTGATCATGTTCATGATGCCATTCACGTGCCATTTGGGGTAGTCGCTTAATGAATCGGCTGGAGCATATTGCAGGCGGATGCGCATCATTTCTTCGTCGCCCCAGATTATGTCCACGTAACGTGCGCCCGCCGCGTAAGCCGCTTTTGCTACCTCATGCACGAATGGGCGTGCTGGAGGGGGGACGCCGCGTGCTGTCGCGTTGGTCATGATGAGTCTCTGACCCGGGCGCAAGTTCAAGCCAACTTTCACAACGGCTTCAGCGTATTTCCTCAATAATTCCTGATGCTGTTTCTTCGTTGCCATTTGGTGTCCTTATATTGGGAATTTCGTCAAGTATAGCATGAACCGGTTGGGGCTAATTTGTGTTATATACTTCACGAGCCATTGTTTTCTGAGGAGTTCTCATGCTTACCATCGAAAAAATCGACCCCGGCAGCAAGCAGCAGGTGAAACGTTTTGTTGAATTACCGTACCAACTCTACAAGGATTGCCCGCAATGGGTTCCGCCGCTTTATGTGGACGCCTATCTGCCGCTGAACCGAAAGAAACATCCATTCTTTGAACACTCTGAAGCCGATTTTTTTCTGGCCGTGCGAGATGGAGAAGTAGTGGGTCGCATCTGCGCCGCGAACAACAAACCCTTCAACGAATATCATAAGACCAGGAAGGCTCATTTCTACGCCTTCGATGCCATCAATGACCTGGATGTTGCGAGCGCACTTTTCGACGCGGTCGTTGACTGGGCGGGAGAGCGCGGGCTTGATACGTTGATCGGCCCTAAAGGACTTTCTCCCTTCGATGGCTATGGAATCCTAATTGAAGGTTTCGAGCACCGCCAGATGATGACCATGATGAACTACAACTATGAGTACTATCCCAAACTTGTGGAGGCCCTCGGCTTTGAAAAAGAAGTGGACTTTGTCTCATGCTACCTGCCCGCGGATTCCTTCAAAATCCCCGAACGTGTTGAGAATATTGCCAAAAGGGTGATGGCGCGCGGCGATCTGAAAGTAAAGAAATTTAGAAATAAACGGGAGTTAATTCAATGGGCGCCGCGCATTGGCGCGGCCTACAACAAAGCCTTTATTCATAACTGGGAGTATTATCCGTTTTCCGCTGGCGATATAAAATACGCGGTGGATAATATCTTTCTGGTTGCGGACCCGCGCCTCATTAAAGTCATCCTGTACGGCGAGGAGATCGTCGGGTTCCTGTTTGCCTTTCCGGATGTGTCGGCCGCGCTCCAGCGCGCCAAAGGCCGCCTCTTCCCATTTGGACTGATCGATATATTGCTCGAAATGAAGCGCACCAAAACCATCTCAGGCAATGGCATGGGCATTCTGCCCGAGCATCAGGGCAAGGGAGGCAACGCGCTGCTTTATTATGAAATGGGCAGGACCGTATTTGACTTCAATAAGTTTGAACACGTTGAAATGACACAGGTAGCTGAGCCTACCCGTCAGATGCGCGCGGATTTGAAGAACCTGAACGGTGTTGAATATAAGAATCATCGTGTATATCGGAAGGGCATTGGGTGAATGAGTAGACAGGTAAACAAGTAGACAAGCAGGCAGGTTGACGGACTCGTGGAAGCAAATCAGTCTCCTGTTGTGTTCGGTGGCGGGACAGCCTAATCTCGACATTGTGAATGTGCCTTATGTCTTTGCCGCTTTTGGTCTCGGTCTCGATTAT
>DATDRD010000597.1:0-3804 GCA_035291925.1 Anaerolineales bacterium | reverse complement strand
GATCGCGATCGTTTCAGACGGCGAAATGAATCCCTCAATTGTCCCTGCGAGGACGAGCCACGGCACCGCGCCGAGCAACAGATAAACTGCTTTGCGCGCGGCTTGTGCGAGGGCATCCCTTCGGCGCAGGAGGCCCGGTCGGAGGATCGCCCAGCCCAACATGAGTCCCGATCCGCCTGAAATGAAGATGACGCTCAGCTCGATGACTCCATGCCCGATGACGAATGTCCACAACTCGAAGCCAAGACCATGATAAGAGGTGAGTCCTGTCAGCGCGCCGATGATCAATCCGTTCATGAATAAAACCCACAGCGTGAGCAATCCGGCAGTCAGGCCGCTGGCAAACGCCAGAAATGAGACTTGAATATTGTTCCGCATGATGAACGCCGAGGCATACGGGCGCTCTTCGACCGGGATGTCAATCCACAGTTCCTTGTCTTCCACCACGCCGATCAACCGGTGCAACTGGGACGGTAGCAACAAGGTGGCTGTCTCAGGCCTGACGAACGTGCTGATCCCCGATGCGATTGCAGGAATAATGAATAACAACGCGGCGATAAAGGTGAACATCCACGTCTCGCGGAAGAGACGCGGGAAACCTGTCGCTGCGAATCGCCAGAGTCGTTTCAATGCGAGTGGTTCACTGCGATACACCACGGCATGGGCGCGCGCCACAAGTTGATTCAAATAGGCCGTGATCTCGTTCCGTGGAAAATCGCGTTTTGCCAGTGCCAGGTCAGATGTGGCCGCGCGATACAGGCGCGCCAGATCGCGCACCTGTGATTCGGAAAGCCCGCGCATATCCTTCTGGCTTTGCTCGAGCAGGTGACTTAAGGCCTCCCAATCACTTTTGCGGGACTGGTAAAATTCATCTGTACGCATAAATACATTATACCCATGAGCATCCCTGACGAAACCCTCGACATTCAAACGCCTGAAAACGTAGCCTTTGGCTATCAGGTGGCTGGCATCGGTTCGCGCTTCCTGGCCACACTGCTGGATACCTTGATCATTCTCCTCCTGCAAGCCGCGGTCTTCGTCGCATTCTTTCTGATTCTCCGGGCATTCAACATCACCCCGCTGGATGGCGGACTCGCATCCTGGATCTATGCGGTCTTTGGTCTGGTCATGTTCATTTTCTACTGGGGTTACTACATCTTCTTCGAAATGTCCTGGAACGGCCAAACGCCGGGAAAACGCTGGACTGGTTTGCGTGTCATCCGCGCTGACGGCACGCCGATTACACTGTCCGAGTCACTCATCCGCAACCTTGCGCGCCTCGTGGATATGCTCCCTGCGGCCTATGGCGTCGGCATCATCACCATGTTCATCGACAGGCAGTCGCGGCGCCTGGGCGACCTCGCCGCAGGCACGCTTGTCGTACACGACCGCGCGCCCATCACCATCCAGTCCCTGTCTTTCAAGCGGACCCTCAACCTTGGGATGCAGGGGCTGACAAAAGTTTCTCTGGATGGATTCCCCGTCGAGCGGCTGACCAACGATGACCTGAGCCTGATCGAGGACTTTCTACTGCGCCGCGATCAATTGACTCACCGCGACTCGCTCGCCATCCAGATCCTCAACACGCTTCACCAACGCCTGGGTCTGCCTCCGCCGACGATGAGCCGGCTCGAGGCTGAAGACACGCTCGTCGCCATCCTGCAGGCAATGCAGAAACGCCAGGAAGAATAGGACCAATATGTCACTGCGAGGAGGGTTATGCGCCAGCCGAAGCCCGACGTGGCAGTCTCAGCTCACCGAAGATGAGCAGGAAATATGGAATAGTTTATGACAATAAATGAAGGAAACAAGAATAGACGGATATGGATTGGACTCGGCGCGGCCGCGTTATTCTGTCTGTGTGCAGTAGTTGTGGCGGGATATATTTTCATGCAGATGGGACGTCAATTCCAGGAAGGGATGAAAACCGATCCTGAAGGCGCGTCCGAAGCCGCGCACGCCATCGCAGATTATGAACTTCCCCCCGGTTATCAGGAACGGATGGCAATGAGTTTCCTGGTTTATTCATTTGTCATGATCGGACCGGATTCACCGGGTACCACGACCGGGCCGCTCATTATGCTGGCACAGTTCGATCCAATGGGCACCAGCCAGGAACAGATGGAACAGCAAATACGCCGGTCCTTCGAGCAGCAATCCGGTCGGCGCGGCCTGAATATGCCGCTGGTGAAAGTTGAGAAGATGACCATACGCGGTGAAGAAGTTGAGGTGACCATATACGAAGGCACGGATGAGAGCGGGGTTGTCATCCGCCAGTTGATCACATCCTTCCCTGGCAAGGATGGGACCGCCATGTTAATGATCATGGGCCCGGCTGAAGGCTGGGACCAGGATGCGATTGATGACTTCATTAAATCCATTCGTTGAATCGCGTAAGATATAATCGAAGTGGAGGTACTGCCATGACCGAGATGAAACCACTTCACTGGACTCCTGCTGAGGGTGTTGGTTATAGCGTCGTCCGCCGCGACGATGGGGGGATGACTCTAACGTTCACAGACCTGTCCGACGCAACGATCAATCACTGGCGTGAATTTGCCATGGAGCATTTGCTTGGCGCTGACCGCCGCACGCGCAACCTGTATGACCTGCGTGCAGTCAAAGAGATCCCCGAGAAGGCGATCCGCATGGCTGTGGAGGCGAACAGCGACCCGTCCGCGCGCAATATTCGCGTGGCGGTGGTGGTCGCGGATGAAAAAGTGGCGCAGGCCATTCGCAATGTCGCCGCGCTGGCTTTGCCGGAAACCGCCTCTGCCATGAAGTTATTCACTAATATGGATGAGGCTGACGCCTGGCTCTCGCGCCCGCTGGATCAGATCCCCTGATATGTCATTGCGAGCCCTTTCGCGCTGAGCGGAGGGTTGAGTAGCCCAAGTGTTCTCCGAGGGCGTATCGAAACCCGAAGTCGAAGCGTGGCCGAAGCAATCCCCGTTTGAACGGAAAAATCATCCAATGGGCATCAGCCGTTTACGGGAGATTGCTTCGCTCACTCCGTTCGCTCGCAATGACGGATATGTTTTATGAAATCTGACTCATTGCAGGTTGGAAATCATACTTTCAACTGGGGTTCCCGCACCTATGTGATGGGAATCCTCAACGTCACACCTGATAGTTTTTCAGGAGATGGATTGCTATCCCCCTCTCCCGCCGGGAGAGGGGCCAGGGGTGAGGGAGCGAACACTGCTCTCGCGCAGGCAAAGGAATTTCTTGCCGATGGCGCGGACATCCTCGATGTGGGCGGCGAGTCGACGCGGCCCGGCTCGCAACCTGTCACTGCCGATGAAGAGCTGGAACGTGTCATCCCGGTCATCACTGCGATTGCAAAGGAATCCCCTGATGTATTAATTTCAATTGATACGTATAAAGCCAGGGTCGCAGAAGAGGCTTTCAAAGCAGGCGCGCATATCCTGAACGATGTCTGGGGACTGCGCGCTGACCCGGAACTGGCATCCGTTGCGGCAAGACAGAAAGCACCAGTGATCTTGATGCACAACAGAAGCAATCCCGCAAGCGTGGAAGTGCGCGCCCAGCTCGGCAACGCGTATATTGGATCGGACTATCAAAACCTGATCGAAGAAGTGAAACGGGAACTACTCGTCAGCGTGGAACTGGCGCTAAAGGCCGGGATCGAGGAATCGCGTATTATGCTCGATCAAGGCATCGGCTTTGGAAAGACGCGTGAACACAATCTCGAATTGATCAATCGGCTCGGTGAGATCCGCGCATTGGGGTATCCCGTACTATTGGGGCCGTCCAGAAAATCATTCATCGGATTTACACTTG
>DATDRD010000596.1:0-4175 GCA_035291925.1 Anaerolineales bacterium | reverse complement strand
GTGGATATGACTCTAGTCTTTTATCGTAAAGTTTTTCTGTTAATTTTCTATTGAGTTCTAATTCGACTTTACGAAGTTCTGTTCTTACAGACCAACGATTTGTAATAAATGATATTACAGCGCCAATAATTGTAACAACGGCTGCAATAGTCGCCGCAATGACAGTTTCCATAGATTACTCCTCTTTCTTTACGTAAACTTGAAGGTTAGTCATGTCAGATTTATTAGTAGTATCGTGTCGTATATTTGTAGGGGTGCGCCCAACTCTGAATCGGCGGTGCGCCTAATTGTTTTTGGGCAAACCGCATAGTGCCCTAAAAGCGGTTCGGGCGTTAGACAGTCAAATGACCGTTGACTCAGGAATGGGAAATTTGTATAGTGTAAGTAATCAACAAATTATGTTTTTTTATCTTTGACTGTCTAACGCCCGAACCGCTTTTAGGGCATTATACGGTTTGCCCAAAAACAATTAGGCGCACCGCCGACTCAGAGTTCGGCGGCTTCGTCAGGGTACAACTTGCAAGTGCAATCATTTTTCTGTACAATGACTTTGCGAGATTAGTCACAAGTGTCGTCTTCGCTTGACGGAATAACTACAGCGAGCATCGGTCAAATCCGTCTTTTGCATGAAGGAGAATGACCATGAAAAAACCTGTCTATCTAATGCTCATTGTGCTATTTGTTTTTATCTTGGGCGCTTGCGCAACGGCAACGCCGCAACCTGTCATCGAGACACAATCGCAACCTATTGAGGGGATGATTAATCCAGGGGATAGAATCGGCGATTTTCTTATAACCACAGGAGATGGCGATGATGTTATCTTCGTAACGAAACTCCATTGCCCATTTGACGACAGCACGCAGACAGAGTCTTGTGAACAACCAGTAGGCAAAAAGGTTAATGTCTCTCAAGGCATCTTTGTTGACCCTTCCATCGGGAAAACTTTGGATGAGTTGTGGTCTGAGCAGACTCATGAGATGTTTATTGAAGGTCGCCCTATCAACCTCCAAGCCTTTGGATTTGTTGATTTCAATAATTCTATGGTTGGCACAGTGCGTGTTTGGAATGTGGCTATTGTTACTGACAAGCCAGGAAAGATAACAGCCTACTCAAAAGGAGTAGTAGGAGGTGACCCCTGGAACTATACTGCAATAATTACGTTCACCGCGCCGTGATTGAAATGTATCACTTGAAGGACAACATTACTTTATTAAATAAAAGCCGCCGAACAAAGCGTGCACCCGACTGGTGGGAGTCTGCGCGTTTTCAGGCAGTTTGTGTGGCTTGAAGTTGGCTCCGTCAAAGCGGCGGTATCTCGTCCCGCCCACCAGCGGGTACCGATTACTGCACTTGTCAAGTGCTGAGATAGATCCTTTGTGATCCAGTTGCACAGGACGAAAAACAAAATCTGCCGATCAGGGACTTTCTCCCGTGGCAGATTTTTTTGTTACTGGAGGCAGTGATTGGCTTCTTCAGGGAATGCTTCGCCACCCCGTCAGACTGCGAATCTTTGACGAGGTTTCCATCTGCCTTTGTCTTCGGACTTGGTCTTCCCCGCTCAATCCTGTTTTGGCTTTACGCTGCGATGTCCAACTCTGTCATGCGCGCCAGGACTTCCTCTCTGGGCGCCAGCCTTCTTGGAACGTTCCTGCGTACGAAGCGCGTGATGTCGTTCTCAACACCCAACTTCATCAGGGCATACTTGGCGAACTGCTTGTAGGTCAGCCCCAGGCGGACGTCCTCGCTCAGGCTCCACGAGAGCAACAGCATTTTATACGCCAGGTCTTCCTCACTCGCATGGATGTCAGTTTCTTCCTTGCTCAGCACATGCCAGAGGGCGACGAGCAGTTTCCGTGCAATTACCACAATCGCCTGATTCGGTTTACGCATGCGCTTCAGGTGTTTTTCGAACTCTTCTTTCCAAAACGGGGACATCCGCACAGCCCGCCAGGCGGCTTCCACCATAGCCCAGCGCAATTCTCGACGTCCCTTCTTGGTGATCTTCTTTTCTTTGTGGGTCTTGCCACTGTCGTGCACACCTGCACCGATCCCCGCATATCCAACTAGCTGCTTGGCATTTTCAAAACGTGAAATATCGCCAATGGCAGCCAGGACCGTCATTGCCACAATGTACCCCACGCCGGGCAACTGCATGATCTGCAAGGCTTGCTTGGCCCAGGTCGAACTGGTGCTCTGACGCTGGAGTTCTTCATCCACCGCGACCTTCAGTTTTTCCACTTCCTGCAACAGCACCAGTTCCTGGCGGATCTGCATCTTCTCCAGAGGACTGATGTTTTTCTGGGCCTCCCACCAGGCCTGGTCCAGTAGCCCTGCCTCGGACAACATCAGGTTGTGCTTGTGCAGTAGACTTTGCAGGCGATTGCGGATCATTACGCCGGTCTTGACCAGGCGTCCCCGATAGGAGGTAAAGGCTCGCAATTCTCGCACATGCAGCGGTGGCACCCACACCTCCGGAACGATCCCACCAATGAGCAGTTTGAGCAATCGTTTGACATCTTCCTTGTCCGTTTTCACTCGGGCATTGGCGATCTCACCTACTTCGGCGGCATTGGCCACCAGGACCCGGCTGGCCAAGGGCGCCACAACATCATAGATCGTCCACACGTTCGTGGTCGTTTCCAGCACCACTATATCGCCTGCACGAATATTCTTCTTCGCCCACTCAGCAAACTTCTCGACACTCACCCGGCGTGGCGTCAGGACCCAGTCCTGTTCCGCATTCTGCGCTCCCACCAGGATATACTCCCGGTGGATATCCAGTGCCATGTATCTTTGATAGCCTCTTGTATTTTGTCCTTTTTTCATGCTAGACTCCTTATGAGTTTGGGACGTGGATTTTAGGTTTGGAGCTGCAGGTACCGATGCGGGTTCCTGGCAATCGTGTTGCCAGTCCCAGATTAGTTTCCGCCGGGTGTCCAAATAACGCAGCGGGCTTCAATCTCACTTACGATGAGATCGTTCCCATACCCGCGGGCGGACAACCCAAACGCTCACATCCCATCAGCGTTCCCGGCGATGAAATCACCCCAAGGATACGCCGATGCCACGTCCCAAACAAGAACATTCTAATAACGCAAACCGTTGGCACGCCCCTTGCAAAACGAAAACCGCAATAAAAATTGAAGCTGAAACGAGTAAAATTAGTGCTGGAAAAAGGAGTAAGAATGGCCCTCCAACAAATTACGATTGAAATTCCAGATAAGGTGCTTCTTGCGGAAAAGACGGATGCCGAGTCCTTTGGGCGTGAAATCCGCATGTTAGCGGCCGTCAAGTTATTTGAAATGGGCAGGCTTTCTTCTGGGCGTGCATCCGAACTTGCAGGAATGTCCAGAGTTGAATTTTTGCTCAGCCTGAATCGCTACAAGGTCTTTCCTCTTGCCGCTGAACTTGATGATTTAGAAAACCCACATGCTTAAAGCCATCAGCAATACTTCGCCGCTCCTTTACCTTTACCGAATCGGGGCTATAAACTGGCTTCCAAAGTTATTCGATGAAGTTTGGATACCCGAAGCCGTCAAGAATGAATTATTCGCAGGGCGAAGTAAAGGCTATGATGTACCCAATCCAGATGATTATCCCTGGTTGAGTGTTGTCAATCCAAAATCCATGCCCTCCGAATGGCTTGCTTTAGATTTGGGTGTAGGTGAAATTGCCGCAATGGCTCTGGCATTGGAAAATCCGAAGCGAATAGTCCTGCTTGATGACATGCTTGCACGTCGAACTGCACAAGTAGCAGGCTTGCAAGTTTGGGGAACTCTGAAAGTTTTATTGGAAGCAAAGTCTCATGGTTTGGTTGATAAGATTGAACCGTATATAACAAAATTAAGTGAATCAGGTATGTGGGTTTCCGCAGAAGTAAGGCAGCGTATTCTTAAATTGGCGGGCGAGTCTTAAGATCAAAGGCGTGCCAACACAGCGTGCAGCCGACAAGTGGGATTCTGCGCGATTTTCAGGCAGTTTCAACGCCTCAGCAGAATCCTGCTTCCAAGCCGAATCTCGTCCCGCCCACTTGCGGCTAACGCAAACCGTTAGGCGTTCAGACACTTTAATAAGCTATGACAAAGAACAAGAAACTTAACTGGGTTGCTATTACAGGGATTGCCACCGTGGGCGCAACTATTATTAGCGCCTTCATGTTCCTGTTCGGTGAAGG
>DATDRD010000595.1:0-4380 GCA_035291925.1 Anaerolineales bacterium | reverse complement strand
GCGGAGAACGAAGTCATTTTTTGCGCACGATTGGCAAAGAGAGATTGTCACGGCTCGCGTCTCTTTGTAGTGCACTTGGTAAACCATTAAATGACTTTTATCAGGCGGATGCACCGTTTGACTGGTATAAAAAATATTAGCCTACTAACGAAGCTTCGCCTCAAACCGACGAGTGAGGGCGTCGGTCAAGGGTGAAGCACTATCCGAGATTGAGTGAAGAGTGTATCCTCTGCGATGGAGGATTTTGCCATGATGAGCATACCGGAACTGCTAAAGGAGCATGTGTCATTGGAGCTGGATTGTGTGGATCGGGTGTACTTGAATGGGTACATTCCGGTGCTGCAATCGTCGGGCGGGTTGGTGTACTTTCTTGAACATCATCGAGGGCAGCCGATCGCTTCGCCGGTCTTGTTGGGTGAGATCACCCGGAGCTTCGTGGCTCAGGTGGAAGCGTTTGCCAAACAGGAAGGCATCCCGATCGTGCGTTTTCAGAAAGGGCAGCGCAAGGACGACGTAGCGGCAAGCTACCGTCGGAAGTTTACGAAAGCCGAAGGCGTGGTTTTTGTTGGAGTCGCGCAGGAGAAGATGACGAGTTGGAAAGCGCATAAGGAAACGCAAGGGAAGGTCGTACGGTTTCAGTTCTCACAGCAGTCGGTGTTTGTGCGGACGTACTACTTCTACTTGCAGGACCGGGAGTTCGGGCCGGCGTTCATCAAGATCGGGGCGTATGCGCCCTATCCGGTCAAGGTGTATGTGAACGGGCATGAGTGGGCCAAGCAACAGATGCGGCGAGCGAGGCTGGCCTTTGAAGCCTTGGACAACGGCTTTCTGCAGTGCAATCAGCCGGAGCGCTTGCAGACGATCTGCAACCAGTTGGGGCCTGAACAGGTGCAAGCTTTCTTCGAGAAATGGGTCGAGCGACTGCCCTGGCCGTTGACCGCCGGAGACCGGAAAGCTGGTTACCAGCATCGCCTGTCCATCTGGCAAATGGAAATCAGCCGCACGCAAGTGTTTACCCGTCCGGTACGCGGGCGCGAGTTCTTCGAGCAGGTGTTGCGTGAGAACCTGGATCTGGGTCGGCCAGACCGGGTGCAATTGATCTTTGGCCGCCGTGTGTATCGCAACACGCCCAGTCGGTTCCGGACCCAGGTGCTGCAGAGCGGGGTGCAACCCACCTTGCATGTGACCTACAAACACTCCAGCGTGAAACAGTACTTCAAAGAGAACCGCGCGCTCCGCACAGAGACCACGATCAACAACCCGCATGACTTTGGCGTGAACAAGGGCCTCTGCAACTGGGTCTATCTGCGCCAGTTAGGCACCGCCGTCAATCGCCGGTTGTTGGAGACCGAGCGGCTGAGTCAAGATTGCCTGCTCTCCTCCGAAAGTTTTGAGCGCGTCTCCCAGCCCACCACGACCGCCACTGGGCAGCGCGCTCCCGGTCTGCGCTTTGGCCAACCCCGGGTCATGGCTTTGTTTGCGGCCTTGAGCCGCTTCGCGCCCAGCTTGAATGGCTTCCGCCATGCTGACGTGCGCGAGATCGTCCCCAGCCTGCTGGGGATTGCTCCTGAAGCTTACTCCGCCAGCCAGATGAGCTACGATCTGCGCCGCTTGCGCTTGAAAGGACTCATCGCCCGGATTGCAGGTAAGCATACTTATATCCTCACCACCTATGGCCGCAAGGTCATATACTTGATGACCAAACTCCAACAGCGCATTTTTGACGTAGCCAGCGCAGCTCTCGAAACGACTGTGGCTTTGCCCTCGCAACTGGCTCGCGCCTTTCGCCAACCGGATGCCGAGTTAGACAAACTCGTCTTCCAGGCTCAACTTGCACCCATAAAAAGTTGACTCATTCGTTACAATTCTCTTATAGAGAGATACCTAGTTAGGATCGCCAGATAGAAAAATGAAATTTCCATCGTGCTCAACATTAAGGCTAGTGCTGCAGCTAATAACATGAGATCACGCTCACGGCGATTCTCCAAGTAACGAAAGATGGCAGTCACCGCCAATAATGTCCAGGCGATTACGAGAATATCATGACGAATATAGCAGGAAAAGTAAAGGATGAAAGGGGAGATTAATAGTAGAACTGACGTGGCCAATGCTCCGATCTGGCCCAACCACGGTCTGAGCAATCGAGGCATGATAATAACGATCATCATTCCAAGAATGACAGGAACCAGACGTGAAGTAAAATCACTGGTTCCAAATAGCAGATTCATCAGGGCTGTCGCTTCAAACAAAAAAAGGTCCATGCATCATTGGGTTATGGGCAAAGCCTTTGCCAGTGGCAAGGAGCCAGGAGTAATAAACATGCAAACTCTCGTCGTGGCTCATGACGCGTGCTCCTAGTATCCACAGGCGTGAGAATATACCAATAGCTGCCAAGGCAATTACGAGAAGTGTTTCCCTGCCAAGTACGAGTGTCTTGGACAGTTCATTCAAGGAGTGCTCTGCTGCTGTGAAGTCTGTGACTTGGTGAGGGCTATGATGTGTCAACATATGTGAAGTCTTTTCCTAAAAGGGTTTCGTTATCTAAAGTAAGCTTAGCTGTAATCAATTGCTGTATTTTTCTGAAAAGCCGAGGCTCTTGATCTGTTCTGTGTTTAGGGACTCTGTAAAACTGCTGATACAACAATGCGATGAATATCCACAAGATAGGGATGACACGAGATAAGTGTCACCCGCGCGTCTGGTGTTGGTGCCATGACTTCCACCACTGTTGGGGCAACCATCTGCGTGCCCGTAATAACATAGATATATTGCCTTTGGCCTGTGAATAGAATGACGAGGTCTCCAGGCTGGAGGCGGTCCAGATCGCGAAAGACTTCCCCGAAAACATCATTATGGCCTGATAGGACGATATTGCCATTTTCGCCCGGGTTTGGAGTTCTGATGTGCTGACCAACACCTTTCTTGAGTTGTTCCCAACTATCACCCTGTACAACAGGCGCGTCCACGCCAATTGCTGGAACCTGAATCCGGATTGCCTGCTGACTCCCTGGAGTAGGGATGGGAATGGTTGCCATAGACTGCCATAGCGGACGCAGATGTTCCGGTATTTCAGCATCATTAGGCCTCGCACCACCCGGGCTATTTGGCGGTGTGTGACCATCCGGCAACACGACCTCCTTGATCATCGGCGTTGGTTCGAGAGTGGGTTGTTGAAGTGCAGCAGCGACAGTCCGATTTAAAGCACCCAGCGCTGATAAACCACCTATCACTACAGAAATTAGGCTGATGATCGCCAGAAACTCTATCCCAAACAGGAGACCGTTTAACCACGTGCGCTGCGAGCCTTTTTCATCTTTGACTTTGGCTCGTTCAAATGATGCCCCGATTCCAAAATCTTCTATCGTGTTTCTTTCCCCGACAAACGGAGTCACTCTTCCGGTACGATAGAAGTGTTCCAGTCGGGTATCACGCACTGCCCGGCACTTTTCCAAAATCAAATAACGTATCTGTTTGACTGTAAGGTCTTCCGGGCATATCTTTCTCATTCGACTCCCTGGGCATTTTTTATTGGCCTCGTCTGACACATGTGTAGAGGGCTAAATAACTTTCTCTTCCACACTGACTTTTGTACCGCCAGGCCATTCAACCGTCACATCGCCTGGGTCATACGGGACCTGAGGCAGGCTCCAGCGAAAAACCCACTTCGCGTCCTCGGGACTGGCATTGACACAGCCTCGCGAAGACGGCTCACCATAATTGTTGTGCCAGTAGGTAGAGTGGACTGCGACTCCTGTCCCCACAAACAGACTTACCCAACCCACGGCCGGAAGACTCCAACCTGCTGAGGCACTACCTCCGCTTAATGGCAGGGAGATTGACTTGCGCCAGATCGGAGATTCGCCAACTGGAGTAGCCCATGCATCCACGCGGTTGCCCCAGGCGTCATACAACGCGCCGCTTGAAATGCGCGCAAAGTGGACTTCTCGATCTCTTTCAAAGCAGGAGAGAGTTTGTTCCCAGATTTTCACGACAATACGTTTCTGCGCAGGGTCTACATCTGGGCTGATGGGAGACATTTCTTCCGCAGTCAGTGGGCGAAATGCTTCAGCCTGTCCCCAGAATAAATCACCAGAGCCGTATTTTTCGTTTAAACGGTACCAGATTTGTCCGTTTGCGTCGGCCCGGATTTGATCCGCCCAGACAATCTGGCTGTAGTAGAAACGCGCTGGCAGGTTGATGGAGGCGACATATTGCAGCCAGGGAGCGCGCGCGGGTGGATTATCGAGAATTAAATCCACAAAGGGAACGGTGACCTCCACCCACATCCCTTCGCCAACACCGGTTGTCAGAAGATTTGTAACAGGATCATTGAGTTGGTTTTGTACCGGCTGCACCTGCCCGCCCCAAATAAATCCATTC
>DATDRD010000594.1:0-1501 GCA_035291925.1 Anaerolineales bacterium | reverse complement strand
GGAACCGAACGTGGTTCACATCCCCTCAGATCTCATTGCAGCCTACTGGCCTCCTGCAGCCGGAAGCCTGATCGGCGACAAATCCAACAGCGTTGTATTCGATAACAGCAAGATCAAGCGTTTTGTTCCCGATTACCTTTGCGAAGTGGACTGGGCAGAAGGGGTGCGACGTTCGCTGGCATGGTTCGAGGCTCACCCGGAATTCCAGACGATAGACCGTGAAATGAATTCCCTGTGGGATCAGATGATATCGTCTTATGAACGAGCGTGGCCTGGGAACGGCTAAAAAAATCATTGATATACTCCTCGCACATAGGATTGGAAGCATGAAGCTCGATTCGATTCGTCGGCTATTCAGGCCGCTCTTTGGGTCGCAACAACGCGAGACGACCGCCAAATTCCTTTATGCCATCCTCGTAAGCATTATCATTGTTGACTCGCTGTTGATCATCCTTCGTCTTTGGGCCGGGGCAACATGGTTTAGCCCCACGTCGATCGTATTGACCGGTTTACTTGTTCTTCAATTTATCCTGTTGTTCGTGCTTAGGCGTGGTTATGTAAAGCAGGCTGCGATGGCCCTGCTGATCTCAACCTGGATTGGCATGTCATACCAGGCGTGGAACGCGGATGGTGTGCGCGATGTGGCGATCATTGTATATATGCTCATTATCCTTACGGCGGCGCTTCTTACGAACTGGCAGGTTTCCATTATTCTTTCCGTGATGAGCATTGCCTTTATCTGGGTATTGGCGGTTGCCGAAGCAAGAGGCTTGCGGACGATCCACACCGATCCTCCCATTAATATGGCGAGGGATTTGACTGCCGTATTCAGTCTCCTGGCGCTTCTCGCGTTCTTATTGGTCAATACCCTGCGCCAAAGTCTCGAAAAGATGGGTGAAGAATTTGCAGGACGTTTACGAGCAGAACAGGCATTGCGGGAAGGAGAGGAGAGATTCCGTAAAATCTTCCAGATCAGCCCGGTTGCGATTTCGATCACCGCTCTTAAGGATGGCCGCCTGCTGGATGCCAATGATGCGTATTGGAAGCTGACAGCTTACCACCCGGAAACGGCCATCGGCTCCCCAGCCATGGAATTGAAGAACTGGGCCGGTGAATTGGAACGCCAAAACTTTGCCGAGGAAATTCTTAAGACCAAATCCCTTTACAATCCCGCTTATGAATTCATCAACGAGCAAGGCGAAAAACGGATTACAGCCGCGTTTTATGAGTTGATCGATGTGAGCGAACAGCCCGTGATCCTATCCATGTTTTATGACATGACAGAACAAAGAAAGGCCCAACTGGCTCTGCAAACCAGCGAGGAGAAGTATCGCAATTTTGTGGAGACCAGCGTGGAGGGCATCTGGTTTCTTGGCTTTGACGAACCAGTCCCAACCGACCTGCCGCCCGAAGAACAAGTTCTGCTGATTCACCGCACCGGCTACATTCAGGATTGTAACGAGTCGCTTGCACGTATGTACGGGTATGCGAGCAGAGCTCA
>DATDRD010000593.1:0-4604 GCA_035291925.1 Anaerolineales bacterium | reverse complement strand
TTCGATAATTATGCCAATTTTCAGTTGCGTATTTGGGGAGGGCCGGGGTGGGGTCGCAACTTTTCATCCCGCCTGACGTATGGAAAGTACAAGGAGCGCGAGTGAATGATGAACTTGCCTGGGTTCTCCAGGCTCAGGAAGGCAGTGACGAGGCGTTTACAAAGCTCGTCGAGGAACATCAAACGCACGTCTACAATTTGTGCTATCGTATGTTGGGCGAGCCGGAAGCCGCCGAAGATGCCGCGCAGGAAACCTTCCTGCGGGCGTATCAGAACCTGCATCGTTATGACCGGAACCGGCCATTTGCCACGTGGCTGCTCTCGATTGCCGCACACTACTGCATAGACAGACTGCGCCGCCGAAAGCTTTCCATGTTTTCGCTGGATGCAGAGAACGACGAGGGTACGACCTTCGAGATTGCGGACCCCGCTTCGCCCGACCCGGAAGCTGAATCCGTTAAACGCGAGGAGCACGACCGCCTTCACATTTTGTTGAAGGGCCTCGATGAGACCGACCGTGCAGCCGTCATCATGCGTTACTGGTATGACTTTTCCGAGATCGAGATTGCCGAATCCCTGAGGCTGACGGTGAGCGCGGTCAAAAGCCGCCTGCACCGTTCACGCCGCTCCCTGGCGGGCATGTGGCAGGAAGAAACACCACGCACTCGCGCCGAAAGGAGAATCCATGAATCACCAGCCTTTTGAAACCTGGTTGTTGGAAGACAAGCTCATCAGCCCCGAACAGAGGCGCGAGCTTCATTCGCATCTGCGGACCTGCGCCTATTGCGCCGCGCTCCTTGAGACGGGAAAAGCTTTAAGTTCGGTAAAGATGATCTCACCCGCGCTGGGATTCACTGCGCGCTTCCAGGCCCGTTTGGCCGCGCAGAAAGTAGCCGATCGCCGAAGAAGATTTTGGGGCGCGGTCCTGTTCATAGCCGGAGGGTTGGCAATACTGATGTGGGTGGCGGGGCCGTACCTGGCCTCCTTCCTTGCCTCACCTGCCACATGGATTTCCGCGCTGGTGGAGTGGGGGATTTATCTTATCACCACTTTGCAGGCGATGGCCCAGGCCGGTTCGGTGCTGTGGCACGTGGTCCCCGGTTTTGTCTCTCCCTTTGCATGGATGGTCCTGCTTTCAGCTTTTGCGGGGATCAGTCTTCTGTGGTCGGTATCGATATGGCGGTTCGTTCGCGTCCCGCGAGGACGCTAGGAGCGTGACGTATGAAAATATCACTTAAGTTTATAACCCTGTCTGCTTTACTTGCGCTGTTGCTTATGCCGGCGGGGTCCGCGTATGCCCAGGGGCCTGGTCCTGGCAGTGGCCGCGTGATCTTTGGGAGCAACTTCACACTGGAGAGCGGTGACACGTTCGATGGTGACCTGGTCGTCTTTGGCGGCAATGTGACCATTGAGGAGGGAGCCACTTTGAAAGGGGACCTTGTCGTCATCGGCGGCACCATCGTGAGCAACGGCGAGATGGAACGCGATGTCGTTGTTGTGGGTGGGCAGGTCAAACTCGAAGAGTCAGCGGTTGTAGCCGGTGATGTGATCACGATCGGTGGGCAGTTGGAGCGCGCGGAAGGCGCCAGGGTTGAAGGCGATGTGGTAAATAACATCGCGCCGAACATCGAGTTTCCTAATGGACGGGTTCCGCCTGTCGTACCTGATGTGCCTGTTGTGCCCGATATCCCAAACCCTAACATCAACATCAACTACAATCCGTTTGCAGAAGTCTTCTGGATCTTCTTCTGGGCGGTCGTTGTATCGGCATTTGCCATGTTGATCTCACTTTTCTGGCAGCCACAAATCGAACGTGCGGGAGGCCTGATCGTTTCACAGCCTTTGATGACCGGTGCAGTTGGGTTGCTGGCGCTCTTTCTGGGCGTGATCCTCTTTATCACTATTCTGCCGCCTCTCATCGTCGCTTTTGCCTGGCTGTTCGGGGTTGTGGCGATTGGCTCGGAAGTCGGTGCGCGCTTTACCAAAGCCATCAATCAAATCTGGTCGCCCGTGCTTACGATCGGTTTCGGCGCTTTCCTGCTGATGCTGGTGGGTGGCGCGATGGGCTTGATCCCATGCCTCGGTGGCCTTGTCCAGTTGTTACTCGGTTTGGTGGGCATCGGTGGGGCGGTGCTCACCTGGTTCGGTTCGCGCGCGGTTCAAATTCCCGGAACGACCGTTTATTCTCCACCGGTGGATTCAAGTCAGGTTCCGCCCGCATCTTAGCCATAAAATCCCACATGATATAATTAATTCGCCCCGTTCTTGCTTCGGGGCGGATTGGTTTTTTTATGGAGGATGAATGGCTTTAAAAGAAATACCTGTTCCAAACACGATTGTTCACAATGCACCGCCGCTGCTCGTTGAGGTCTGTGGAACGCACCGCGAAATGGGGCGCCAGATCGGTGAGGCCTGCCGCGCCCAGGTGCAGCACAGCATTGAAAACGCGCACGTCTTGATCGATGAATCGTACGATACACTTGAGCTCACCTGGGATGGAGCAAAGATCCAGTCGAGCAAATATTTGCCATTTGCCGAGGAGCGCTATCCACAATATGTGGATGAGATGAGGGGCATTGCTGAAGGTGCGGATATATCATTTGAAGATGTGATGGTGTTGAACGTCATGGAAGCGGTGACGATGGATGCGCTTCATCTCACACGCTGCACGAGTCTCGCGGTCAATGAAGAGCGTACGGCGGATGGTCACGTGCTCCTGGCGCATAATGAGGACTGGGTCCCCGAAGATGAGAATGATGTGTATGTCATCTCTGCCAAACCGAAGGATGAACCGCCGTTTCTCGCCATGACGTATGGCGGGCTGCTGCCCAATGTGGGATTCAACGCCCACGGCATTGCCCAGTTGATTGACTCTGTGTACCCGAACGATTCGCGCATCGGCATTCCGCGCCTGGTCGTCGCACGGGCGGTTTTGGCAGCGAGGCGTCTTTCCGGCGCAATTGGACGCATGCTCCTCCCTCACCGCGCCGCGGGCTACAACCACCTGCTTGCAGATGAAAGTGGAGAGTTATATTCGGTGGAGGTCTCAGCACGCAAGTTCGATATCCTGCATGGCACGGATGGGTACATTGTTCATACCAACCATTATTTTTCCCAGACCATGAAAGAGATCGAAAGTGATCCTGAAGAATTGATCTCTTCGCGCGTGCGATATTTCCGCGCCAACCGATTATTGAGACAGAATTCCACCCATACCATCAAGACCTTGCAGGCAATCCAGAAAGACCATGTCAACCTGCCGAACTCGATCTGCAATCACAACATCGAGGGCATCGATCCGCTTGACCGGGAGAACACGATCGCGGCGCTGGTGATCGATCTGAACCTGCGCGAGATGCATATTGCCTGGGGAAATCCCTGCCAGAACGCGTACCATACCTATCACTTGAATGATTAACTCACCTTACGCAGTTATGCTCAAAGGCGGTCTGAGACCGCCGCATTTCACAGGGAAATCGCAGGGTCACAGACCCTGCGAGAGCATAAAGGTGCGTAAGGTCACTGATTAACCATATAAAGCAGAAAGATTGCCTCAATAGCGATCTTTCTGCTTAACTTTAGATCTGCTCACGCCGCCGTGCTCGACGGCGAATACCGACGAATGCCAGCGCCGTCCACAGGATGCTACGCAAAGGACGGTGCTGGATGCGGCTTTCGGGGTTTGGATGGGTGCTGAAGAATTCCGGTGGCTGGTCGCCTTGCCGGGAGGCCTCTCTTATTCACTTTCACGAATATTACTCCGCCTGGGGAATATGTCGCGAAATAAATGTTGTGCGACAATTCACCAATGTTTATTGTGTTTATCCCAACATGCTAATAATGTGTTGCAATACCTGCAACATGCCTCCCGTAAAGTGGACACAAATCCACAACACGGAGGCACCTACGGTGGCAAGACCAGCGAACCATGACCGCGCTGAACAGATCTATCGTAAAATTGAAGAACACCCGGGAAAGCGAGCTGGCTTCTTAGCCAGGTTGTTGGGGCTGAACCGCTCCGAAGTAACTCGCAGCCTCCCCACCCTACAGGATAAGGGACTTTTGGTGAGTGAGGACGGCAAGGGAGGTTTATGGCCTTTTCGCAAAGCGAAATGATAGCGGGAAAACCCTAAAGGTCTTCCTGGCTGTCATGTCGATCAACGAATATAGTGGGTCTTTACTGTTATTTGCCAATTTTGATCTCCTGCGAGACCTTTAGGGTTTCAAATTAACAATGAAACTGTTGCAGAATTCAGCCGAGTGTTGTGCTATTCTGTTACAGAAAGAACTCATCATACTTGAAGGATGTTGCAGGGAGCAAACATGAGCGGCATGAACAAAGCAGAACGATTGACAGAGATGAAACGGTTGTATATCCAGCGCTCCTATTCGGATATTGAAATGGCTGAACGATTGGGGACACGGCGGGAAACAATTTTTCGAGACCGAAAAGAACTCGAAACAGAATACCCTTTCATTCAGGATAGCTCAGGACGTTGGCGAATTGACCGTAGTCGTTTTATCTCAGAGATTAAGGTTAGTTTACACGAAGCCCTGACTTTATATCTCGCGGCACGTAAAACTTCGCGGCAAACGCGCTTCCAC
>DATDRD010000592.1:0-2114 GCA_035291925.1 Anaerolineales bacterium | reverse complement strand
AACGAAGTGAAGGGCCTCCTATGCGAGGCGTTTTTATTAACACGCGCTCCAGGCGGCGTCCCCGCCGCCGAGGACGGCGGCTTGAGCGATCTAACCATGAACCCAAACTTTATCCGTACCCTCTCCAGGAACACCAACCGCGGCTGGCTGGGACTGCTCTCGATATTTCTCGGCCTGTTAGCCTGGCATCTCGTGGCGCGTTACAGCGGGATACCACCCTTTATACTGCCGTCTCCTCTCAGCGTGTGGGGCCGTTTTATGAGAGCCTTCAACGATGGAAGTCTGCTCCACCACACGCGGATTACGCTGGTCGAAATCCTGCTTGGCCTTCTGGCTGGGGTGATATTTGCCACCATTATGGGATACATCCTGGCAAAATCGCGTTCACTGGAAAGGGTCTTGTCTCCATACCTCGTGGCAAGCCAGGCAATCCCGGTTATTGCCATCGCGCCGCTGCTCGTCCTTTGGCTGGGAGACGGGATACTCTCCAAAATCGTAATCTGCGCGTTGATCGTGTTCTTCCCTGTGTTGGTGAATACGATTGTCGGGGTGCGCGCGGTCCCGTCCGCTCTATATGATTTGATGAACTCACTGCACGCCTCACGCTCACAGATCTTATGGAAGGTGGAGGTACCTGCATCCCTGCCTGTGTTTCTCGGGGGCTTGCGCATCGGCGCGACTTTATCGGTGATCGGCGCGGTGGTCGGGGAATTAGTGGGTGCGGAAGAGGGACTTGGCTTCCTCCTGCAATTGGGCGATTTTCAATACGATACAGCCATGGTCTTTGTGGCCGTATTCATGCTGATCGCACTGGCCTTGATGTTATATGGCTTTGTAATATTGCTTGAAAAAAGATTCCTGAAATGGCAGGAGAAAAATTGATGTCATTGCGAATTCGTTGGTTGAGTAGTGGCGCCCTGGCGCCACGTATCGAAACCAACAGGTCGGAAGAAAAATACTGTAACAAATAGCTTTTGCAACAAGTTGGTCTCGATATGCCCTTCGACAAACACTCAAGGCTACTCGACCAGCGATCGATAAGGAGACTCTATGTTTCGCAAGGTAGTTTTAATCATGCTTGGGATGGCACTCGCTCTTTCGGCCTGTGCCAATTCGGATCCCGGGAATGAAGCGGGCGGGTTGACCCACATCCGCCTGCCGATGGGCTACATCCCAAACATCCAGTTTGCGCCGTTCTATGTCGCCATCGAAAAAGGATATTTCCGTGACGCCGGCATCGAGATCGAGTTCGATTACAAGTTCGAAACGGATGGCGTCGTATTGGTGGGCGCGGGCGAGCTGCCATTCGCAGTCGTCTCGGGTGAACAGGTTCTGCTCGCGCGCGCCCAGGGATTGCCGGTTGTGTATGTTGCCGCGTGGTACCAGCAGTATCCAGTTTCGGTTGTCGCCAAGAGCGAGCTCGGTGTCGTTATTCCGCAGGATTTGAAAGGGAGGAAAATCGGTTTGCCTGGCTTGTTCGGCGCGAATTATGTGGGCTTGCGCGCCTTGTTGCATGAGGCGGGGCTTGAAGAAAGCGATGTGACTCTGGACGCGATTGGATTCAACCAGGTGGAATTGATGGCAGCGGGGCAACAGGATATTGTCGTTGGGTACGCGGCGAATGAACCCATCCAGTTGCGTGCGCAGGGAGTTGCGGTCACCGAAATTCGTGTCGCGGATTATGTCCAACTGGCGTCGAACGGCATTCTCGCGAGTGAAAAGGTGATCGCAGAGAGTCCTGAACTTGTGCGCGCGTTTGTCGGCGCGTTCCTGAAAGGACTTGAGGATACGATAGCAAACCCAGATGAATCTTTGGCATTATGCAAGGCATATATTCCGAATTTTGCTGATCTCGATGCCGATGTGCAAAAGCAAGTACTTGAAACGTCCATTGAGCAATGGAAAGCGGAACGGCTTGGTTATTCCAATCCGCAGGCCTGGGAGAACATGCAGAACGTGTTACTTGACATGGGTTTGATCCCGGAAAAGATGGATTTGAACAAGGCGTTTACAAACGAGTTTATTCCGTGATGTCACACCTGTACTTGCGTCAGGCCGTCTCGCCCCGGCGGGCTCCCGGCCCGAACGGGGTGCAAGTGTTGCGAGACCTGCTG
>DATDRD010000591.1:0-1853 GCA_035291925.1 Anaerolineales bacterium | reverse complement strand
AGACCAAGCGTGCCCGCGATAATTTGCTTGCCGCCCACATAGAGGATCGCGGCCTGTCCGAGATTCGCCACCAAAAACACGAACGGGAACATAAAGGTGAACAAGCGCGAGACCGCGATCTGCTGGTTCATCGTCGCATCCGCCGCATGTTTGAATTTTGCCTGCTGTTCCTTCTCACGCGTAAAGGCCTTGATCACTTTGATGCCCGCCAGATTCTCCTGCAACACCGTGTTCAAGTGAGACAGCTTCTGCTGCACCCTGGTGAACATGGGCTGGGCAAGGCTCGCAAAGATGACAAACATTACCATCGCAACCGGCAGGATGGGCATGGCCGTCCATGCAAGCGAAACGTTGGATGTGAACAAAATAATGATCGTGCCTGTCAGCAGGATCACCGCGCCCACAAGCTGCAAGAGTCCCTGACCGATGAACAAACGCACTTTCTCCACGTCATCCGTCGCGCGGATCATCAATTGTCCCGTCTGATTTTTGTCGTGATATGAGAAGGAAAGATTTTGGATTTTCGCGTACAGGTCATTGCGCAGATCATAGGCGACAGCCTGCGAATTTTTCTCCGCCCAGAATGCCTGTAAAAATGCGAAGACCCCGCGCAATGCCGCGAAGATCACGATGGCAACCAACGCATATAAGAGGGCTTGCGGAGCGCTGGTGACATCCGCCTCCAACTGGACTTTGAGCTGGTCCAGCGTTAAGGAGGCTGACCTGCCCGTAGCTTCGAGAATCTTCGGCAATGCTGCGCCGACGAATTGCGCGGGGATCTGATCAAGGGCTTTCAAAATCTGATCCGAGATATAGCCGCTTGTCACTGCATCAATGACGTTGCGGATCATGCGAGGCACCGCCAGTTGAGAGAGTGTGGCAATGACAAGAAAAATATATGGTAAAAGAGCCTGACGCTTATAGTTCGTCAGGTATTTGATGGCGCGTCCGATGCCCTTGAATGAGGGTCGCTTGCCGCCGCGTCCGCGGGTTTGGGGTCGGGTCATGGTTGCTTGCAAGGTGAAAGTTCCTCTCTAAAAGTATTTCCTATAATTATGTCATGCTGAGCGGAGCGAAGCATCTCTACTCCGAAAGTACGAGACTCTTCGGTCGCAACAGGCGCTCCCTCAGAGTGACATGGTGTTTATGGAGTGTATGACTTCGTTGTGAATTACGTGCCAAGAGTTTGGGGATATTAAGCCACCGGTTGAACCAGTTCTGCTTCAAGTTCCTGCGCTGCGCGAGTCATGATGTTCAGCGCTTCACTGACCTGAACGCGTTCTTCTACAGTTAACCTCTCTGCGAGTTGATCGACCCAGCGATAACGTTCTTCAATTCCCCGCTGGATCAGTTCTTTGCCTCTATCGGTAAGATTTAAGAGTTTGGCGCGGCGGTCGTGCGGGTCCTCCTCGCGCTTGATAAAGCCACTCTGAACTAGTTTATCCACCAGTTGACTGGCGGCGGCGGCGGTAACCTCAAACCGCTCGCTGATCTCAGACATCCCACATGCGCCGCGATAATGCAACTGCATCAGCACGCTGAACTGCGGCATGGAGAGTCCCGTTGATTTTGCAAAGAGACCCCAGCCTCGCATGGAGCGGTGCATAAAAACATCCATCCATGAGCGAATGGCTTGCGAAAATTGGACCGATCTCGTCATAGTTAGCCTTCTTTTTAGTTAAGTACGCTTAACTTTATGCGCTAGTTAAGTATTTGTCAAGGAAGGAGGAGATAAGAGGATTATTAGAGAATTCAAAGTGGCTAAAGCAGGGAAGCCAGCTATACTAACGCCATCTCACCCATCAAACACAAGGAGAAACAATGGAAATCGAAATCTTGCACCGCCCATCCTA
>DATDRD010000590.1:0-2527 GCA_035291925.1 Anaerolineales bacterium | reverse complement strand
TTGATCGGTGGATTACTGGTCGCGCTGCTGGTCGTCGGTGTGATCGGCGCGAGGAGCGCTTATGCACAGAGTCCTGCAAGTACATTTCTGCATGGACGCGGACCAGGTGATGGGCGCGGTCCCGGCCTGGGGCAGGTGGAATTGGAAGCCGCCGCCGAAGCACTTGGCATGACCGCCGATGAACTCTCATCCGCGTTGCAGAGTGGAAAGACGCTTGAGCAGTTGGCCGACGAGGCTGGCGTGGATCTGCAGGATATGCAGGACGCGATCCGGGCCGCGCATGAAACTGAATTGCGGGCGCGGATCGAGCAGGCTGTATCCGATGGAACGATGACCCAGGAAAAGGCTGATTGGCTGTTGGAAGGTCTTGAGAAAGGCTTCCTCGACGGACCCGGCTTTGGATTCGGTTTCGGCCCGCATGGACCCAGACCCGATCAGCCCCCCTCCGCTCAACGGACGCAGAGTAGCGGAGGATAATCCTTAGACATCCAGAGCCTGCAAAGAAGCAAATAGATACAGGTGAGGCAGCTTTTGCTTCACCTGTTCTTTTTCAATTTATCATATTCGATCGGTCCGGGGCGGGAGTTGAATCTCCGGCTGCCCGAGCCGTTAGGCAACCAGAACGACCCGAACACGGTCAACGAGATCCAATTCCCGGTGGAGAAGGCATAGCGGAATCACGCAAAGAAATAAACGGTGTGGGCGCTAAGGGACTCGAACCCCTGACCCCTTCCGTGTAAAGGAAGTGCTCTAACCAACTGAGCTAAGCGCCCGTGCTGCGCATTATACCGCGATTGCCTGTTATGTTTTCAGAATTGTGCTACACTTTCCCGCGATAAACATTCGCTTGACTTTAAAACGGAGGGATCATGCGCATTGTTCGTTATGAAACGCAGAACGGTAAAAAGCCCAAATACGGATGGCTGTTGGGAGACAAGGTCGGCGAAATCGGCGGGAACGTCTTTGGGCGCTATCGCCGCAAGGAAGCTGAAACGCCTCTCGCGGACGTGAAACTGCTTGCCCCTTCCCAGCCGGGCAAAATCGTATGCGTGGGACGCAACTACGTCGAGCACGCCAAGGAGCTGGGCAATGAAGTGCCAAAGGTCCCGCTCATCTTTCTGAAGCCGCCTTCTTCCATTATCAATCCCAACGACGCGATCGTGCTTCCCCCACAATCAACGCAAGTGGAGCATGAAGGCGAGCTGGTGGTCGTCATCGGCAAACGCGGACGCCACATCACAGCCGGGAACGCGAAGAAATACGTACTTGGTTACACAATCGGCAACGACGTGACCGCCCGCGACCTGCAAAAAATAGATGACCAGTGGACGCGCGCAAAGGGCTTCGACACGTTCTGTCCGTTTGGGCCGTGGATCGATACGGAATTCGATCCCGCGGATTCGGTGGTCACCTGCCGCGTGAACGGACAGATGCGGCAGATGGCATCCACGCGTGACATGGTATTTAATGTAGGTACATTGATCGCATATATTTCATCGATTATGACTCTGGAGCCTGGAGATTTGATCTTTACAGGTACGCCTGCGGGAGTTGGTGAGCTAAAGAACGGTGATGAAGTCCTCGTGGAGATTGAAGGGCTGGGGGTGTTAAAAAACCCTGTAAAAGCTGAAAGTCGGTAAGTTGCATTGCCAGGTCAGACACTGGCTGGCAGAAGATTATTTATTGCTTTTACAATTCTCGAAGAAAAAATCCGCGTCATCTCTGCCCGCGACATGAATAAAAAGGAGCGCAATATTTATGAGCAAACCAATTCCTGAATTCAAGAACGAAGATGAAGAGCGCGCTTTTTGGAGCAAGCATGATTCTTCCGAATATCTAAATTGGAAGAGCGCTGAACGGGTCATATTTCCGAATCTGAAACCATCCACCCGCGCGATTTTCTTGCGCCTGCCTGATCCGCTCTTAGACGCTCTGCGCCAGATGGCGAATGAGCGTGATGTACCTTACCAATCTTTGATCAAAGTATTTTTGCAGGAGCGGATCGAGCGGGAGCTAAAATCGCGCCGGTTGCCGAGGGGCGGATAGAACTTACAATCACCACATACGGAGGATGAGGTCTATTACGTGGTACGCGGCAAGGCACAGATCCGCATGTTGGACGAAGACCGCGCCGTGCAGGCAGGCTCTATTGTGTATGTGGCGAAGAATGTGGACGCTACGCGGTCGATTCCATTCGATTGAGGAAGGGCTGACGGTGCTGGTCTTCTTCGCGCCAGCAGAGTATTCAAATAAGCAGACGGTCTCACTTTAATAAATTGGATCATGATAGAATGACGGAAAATATACGTCATTTGACGGCTTATATCCGTCACAAGGATTTCGCGAATGATCGAAGTGCTTCTTGGTTCCAAAAATGCCGAACGAGTTTTGATTTACATATTCTCACGTGAAGAGGGCTATGCACGGGAAATTGCTCGTTTTTTCAATACAGATCTCAAATCTATTCAAAAGCAGTTGGATAAATTAGAAATGGGTGGAGTTTTAGTCAGCCGCGAAGTCGGTAGGA
>DATDRD010000589.1:0-1754 GCA_035291925.1 Anaerolineales bacterium | reverse complement strand
GTGGATATTTCAACTATCTACGATCATTGGCATCATTGCACTTCTGGCCCTCTTGCTCAACATCATCAACGGAGCTTTCGGCTACGCAGTTCTTGAAGCAAAAGTGGACCCCGCCGCACTGGCTGTGAATGGCGTTCCGCTCGAAGAGCAAAGCAAGGGACAACTCATTGATGTACTTCAATCCAAACTTTCAAGCGGCGCATTCAACAAACTTGAACGCGACCAGCCGTTCGCGGAACGGTCACGCGCCAACGTATATCAACTGGTAATCGAGCGCCTTGTCAAATATGATATCAAAGCGTCATGGCAATTATGGGACTCATTGACTCACTCAGGCGAGATCAAAGCCACTGTTGCCCGGGATTACCCGAACGCGCAATTGCGTTTCATATCATGGTTCACAGCGGATTTCGTATCGCGCCCGCAAAGCAGTGAAGCACTCACAGCGGGCGTTCGGACGGCCATCCTGGGTTCATTGTGGACAATCCTGTTTACTCTCCTGCTTGCCTTCCCGCTTGGCGTTGGCGCGGCGATCTATCTGGAAGAATATGCAACCGATAACCGGCTCAACCGCCTGATCCGAACCAATATCAACAATCTCGCGGGGGTCCCATCCATCGTGTATGGCATTCTGGGATTAGCCATCTTCGTGCGGACTCTTGAGCCACTTACGAGTGGGGAATTATTCGGACTCGTTGATCCAACCACAGCGAATGGACGCACCGTCCTCGCCGCGGGACTCACATTGGGCCTGCTCGTGCTTCCGATCATCATTATCAACGCCCAGGAGGCGATCCGCGCCGTTCCACAGTCGTTGCGAAAGGCAAGCTATGGACTTGGCGCAACAAAATGGCAGACCATTTGGTCGCATGTGCTGCCCAATGCAATGCCTGGGATCCTGACAGGCACGATCCTTGCCATCTCACGCGCCATTGGGGAGACCGCGCCACTGGTGGTTGTGGGCGCTTCCACTGCAATCAGCTTTGACCCGGCATCGCCGTTTTCCAAATTCACCACGCTCCCCATTCAAATCTACCAGTGGACGTCCCGTCCGCAGGATGAATTTCGCAGTTTGGCGGCCGCGGCAATTCTGGTCTTGCTCGTTATCCTACTTAGCCTGAATGCTTCGGCAATTCTGTTACGCAATCGTTTCAGCAGGAGACTCTAATCATGGCTCAACCACTTCCGAATCAAGAGAAAGCCAGATACGTGCTCGAAGTCAAAGATCTAAGCATTTTTTACGGCGATTTCCGCGCAGTAACGAGCGTGAATGTCCCGGTCCATCGCCATATGATCACCGCGATTATCGGTCCTTCCGGGTGCGGGAAAAGCACGCTCTTACGCGCCTTCAACCGCATGAATGAATTAGTCATAGGCACAAGCATCGAGGGCGAGGTGCTTTTTGAGGGTGAAAATTTGTATGATCCTGCTGTGGATCCGGTCGAAGTCCGGTATCGGATCGGGATGGTCTTTCAGAAGCCGAATCCGTTTCCGAAATCCATCTATGAGAATATCGCGTGGGGAGCAAGAATCCACGGCTACAAAGGGAACATGGATGAATTGGTTGAGTCGTGTTTGCGTCAGGCTGCATTATGGGATGAGGTGAAGGATATATTGAAGCAGTCTGGTCTTGCTATCTCAGGCGGACAGCAGCAGCGTCTGTGCATCGCGCGCGCTTTGGCCGTCCAGCCCGAAGTCATTTTGATGGATGAACCAGCCTCCGCGCTTGACCCGATTGCCACCCTGAAAATCGA
>DATDRD010000588.1:0-4336 GCA_035291925.1 Anaerolineales bacterium | reverse complement strand
TACTACTTGCCACAATCGGTGCTGGCTGCAATTATCATGATGGCGGTTGTAAGTTTGATCAATGTGCCGGGGTTTGTCCACATATGGCAAGCCCAAAAGTATGATGGCGTTACTGCGATCGTAAGCTTTATTTGCACTCTTGTCTTTGCTCCCCATCTTGACAAAGGGATTATGATTGGTGTTGTTTTGTCTCTCGGCCTGTATCTGTTTCGGAACATGAGACCAGACATGGCACTCCTGTCCAAATATACGGATGGCGCATACCGAAATGCCGCCCGTTTTGATCTCGAACAGTGTAAGCATATCGCCGTAATTCGCTTTAACGGTTCTTTGTTTTTTTCTAATGTCAACTACCTGGAAGAGAAGATATTGGAAGAGGTATCTACCAGGCTTGAACTAAGATATATCCTTATTGTTGGAAACAGCATCAATGAGCTTGATGCCTCTGGTGAGGAGATGCTTTCATTACTGGTCAGCAGATTGCGCGAATCCGGCCATGATGTATTTATTAGCGGGTTGAATGATTCGGTTCTGGATGTCATGAGGCGTACTCACCTATACGAGAAGATCGGTGAAGACCATCTATTCCGTAATGTAGACAAAGCGATAGAGAAGATTCATGAGCCGGCTCACAGGAATTCCCAGGAAAAAGAATGTCCTTTGCTAACGGTCTGTTTCAAACAGACAACCCATTGATGGACAACATGCCCGACGATCAAATTGATCAAGACAAGGCCCTTTCGGCTCGGCCCAGTTTTAGTATTCGACTTCGCATTATCCTGGCTTTCCTGCTTATTTTTTGCTTCACCGTTGGTATCACCATCGGATCGATTGTTTTTATCTCCCGACTCAATACGAAATTCGAGTTTTTTACTTATGCGGAAAACTTCGCTTCCAAAGTTCAGGAAGCACGCCGTTACGAGAAGAACTTTTTCCTTTACGGTTCCAAAAGCGATATTTACGACGCCTTGGGCTCTATTCATTCTGCCTCCATTCTGCTTGCTGGCGGCCCGGACGAGATCCGTTCCATCGTGAAACAAACCGAATTCAACCTATTGACCAACCTCAGGATTTACGAACAGTTGCTAAACCAACTGGCGACGAAATTCAGTGCCCCCGGACTTCAGAAGAATCCCACGGATGCGGAACTGGAAACCCTGTTGGGGTTGCATGGACATCGGATCCTTTCTCTCGCCTCGGACCTGGTCAATCGGGAGCGTCAGAAGGTAATCACCGCGATTCGGACGTATACGTTTACGGCGATCTTCTTGATGGGCATTAATTTTTTAGTAATGATTTGGGTGGCCACTGAATTGACGCGTCAGATATTGCAGCCCTTAGGGCGGGCGGTTAAATATACCCAGCGATTTGCCGCCGGCGATTACACCCCCATCACGCCCCAACGCAAATACCGCGACGAATTCACCGATCTGGCCATCGCCATAAATCGTATGATGAATGAAGTGAAAGAAAAGCAGGAGCAATTGATCCAGTCAAGAAAAATGGCCGCAGTGGGGACCTTGACATCGGGTATTGCACACGAATTGAACAACCCCCTGAATAACATCAGCCTGACTACCGAAGCCCTTATCGACGGGAAGGGAGATTATTCGGAAGAACAGAAGCTTAGAATGCTGCAAGAAATCTTTACGCAGGTCGAGCGGGCCAGTAGCACGGTCAGGAACCTGCTCGATTTTACCCGCACCGAGTACCGGCTGGAACCGATCAATATCCAGGGGCTGATCCAGGCAAGTCTCAAGCTGGTCAACAACGAGTTGCAGATCAATAACATTGAGGTCGAAACCGATTTCGCGCCTGATTTGGCTAAGGTGCGCGGGAACATTCACGATTTGCAGCAGGTATTTCTCAACCTTTTCCTGAACAGCATTCAAGCGATGCCCAACGGTGGCAAATTGAGCATCAGCGTTAGGTCCGATGACGCCAAATACTTAAGAGCCGATGTCAAAGACACCGGTTGCGGTATCCCGAAAGAGAATTTGGATCGAATTTTTGAGCCTTTTTTCACCACAAAAGAAGTCGGAAAAGGGACGGGATTGGGTTTATCCGTCATTTATGGAGTTATTGAAAAAATTGGCGGTCATATCAAAGTGGACAGTGAATTGGGACAGTGGACAAGATTTTCTATTTATTTACCGGTTGAATGAGAATGCAGGGGATTGCTACGACGACGCCCTGCGCAAGAGCTTCTTAGCGATCCTGGAGTGCGAGTTGCTTGACCGGCTGCGGTTCAAGGCGCAAGCCGAAGCGCATATGTCGATCTTCGAGTTCCTGGAAAGGTGGTACAATCTGTCATGGAATACGAAAGGAAACATGCCGTCAACGCTTGAAACTCAAGCGGCCAACAGTCTACGGAACCGGGGTAACTCCACTTTTTGTTTGGGAGGGTAGATGACCGTGGGTAAGAACATTGAGGTCTTGGTGCTCGATGATGAAGCCATTGTCTGCGAGAGACTTAAGGAGTTTCTGGACGGCAAAGGCTTAACGGTGGAGACATTTACCGAAAGCGCAAGGGCCGTTGCCCGCATGCGTGAGAAAAAGTTCGATGTCGTCGTGACCGACATGAAAATGCCTGGCCCCACCGGTATGGATGTATTGAAATTCATCAAAGATGAGCGACCGTCCACGCAGGTGATCGTCATCACGGCCTATGGAGCTATCGAAAATTTCAGGGAAACCGAGGCGCTGGGCGCCTACGATTACGTGACCAAGCCTTTTCAGATCGCCGATATTTACAACCTGATCGTCAAGGCCGCTAAACGCGCTAAAAAGCAACAGACGTAATTTCATGATGAACAAGACAATTGAAATTTGCGTCGTGGATGATGAGCCGATCGTTTGCAATCGGCTCAAACCGATGCTGGAAAAAAGCGGTTGTCGGGTGGAGATTTTTACCGATAGCAAAGCCTCTCTGGAAAGGCTTTCCGAAAAGAAATTCGATATCTTGATCACCGACCTGAAAATGAAACCCCCGGACGGGATAGAACTGCTCCACTTCACAAGGAACACCTACCCGGAAACGAGAGTGATCTTCATCACCGGGTTCGCTACCACTGATACGGCCCGAGATGCCCTGAAGGGCGGCGCGGTTGACTTCATCGCCAAACCTTTCCACATGAGCCAGCTGCGTGATCTTGTCCTCAAGATCTCCGCTGATATTCAACAGGGGTAACAATAAAGGAGGATGGTATGGGTTGTATTACCATTTCTCGAGGATCGTATAGTTTCGGCAAAGAAATCGCCGAAAAGGTGGCGGACAGGTTAGGGTACGAATGTGTGGAGAGGGATGCCCTGCTCGATGCCTCGGAAACTTTCAATATTCCGGAGATAAAACTTCTTGAGGCGATCCGTGATGCCCCCTCCGTCCTGGGACGCTTCACCTACGGAAAGGAGAGATATATTTCCTATATCCAGGCCGCCCTGCTGAACAAAATGAAGAAGGACAATATCGTTTATCATGGCCTGGCCGGTCACTTCTTCCTGAAAAATATCTCCCATGTTCTCAAAGTTCGAATCATCGCCGACCTTGAGGATCGCATCGCCTACAAGATGAAACTTGAGGGCAACCTTTCCCGCGAGGAGACCCAACGACTCATCAAGAAAATCGACGAAGAGCGCATCAAGTGGAGCCAGCACCTTTATGGCATCGATTCCCGGGATCCGAGCCTGTACGATTTAGTGATTCATATTAAACCCATTACCGTGGAAGATGCCGTGGACATCATTTGCAATACGGCCCGCCTGAAGCATTTTCAAACCACCCCGGAATCGCAGCAGGCCATGAACGATCTGGTTACGGCCGCATCTGTGAAAGCGGCTTTGGTATCGTTCGTTCCCGACGTTGACGTATCTTGCTCCCAGGGCAAAGTCCAATTGTCATTACATGTCAGTAAATACAGCAAAGACAGCATGACCGGCGAAATAGAAAAAATCACCAAGTCCATTAAAGGGGTTGAAAAAATCGAGATCCGCGCTCATCCAACCTGGGATTTTGAATGAATAACGATAATAATGATTTGATTCAATAAGTTGGTAAAAACTTCGTCGAGAACCACCGACAAAGGCCGGGGCACCTCTTGTGGTGGCCATCACCTCGTCCCCGGCCAAAACCTCGGGCCGGTCCCGCACGGCCTTGTTCGTGGTGATGATGGTGCTCCCCCCCTGGTACCGGTAGCTCACCAGCCGGAAGAACGGACTCGCCTCCTGCTTCGGACGCCGGGCGGCGCTGCACGTGGACGACGGCGTGTGCGTCGGATTTATGTTGCCTCCGTTGCCGGCGTGAGTATACTGTATACCGCCGGTGAAATGCCGTCGTAAG
>DATDRD010000587.1:0-4797 GCA_035291925.1 Anaerolineales bacterium | reverse complement strand
CACCGTGCCGACTTTCCAGACCCAATCCTGTATGGGCATTTGACTGATACGCTGAATGGCCAGATTCATATCTTGCTATATATTTTAAATGACCCAGAATCCCCCCGGTTCGATGTCGACCGGATGGCAAACGGTCGGCCTACTGTATTCGGCACGCAGTCTCGCAATCTGGACGCCGAACTTGCCGCCATGAAGTCCGGCCTGGCACCAGGTCAAATTCGGCGAGGGCTGCGTATGCTCTCCGAAGCCATCATCGGTTTCGAAATTTTCATCCACAGTTTAAATCATGTCTTATATTTCGCTGAACCTTTATACTATCATAACGCGATCATTTTTGAACACTATGGCTTCACCTATCAAAAAGGTCACAAACTCATGGAACGCATAGAGGCTGGCCTTTCGCCTGGTGGTGACTTATTGACGAAATTAGACAGGACAACCCCGTTTCGCCTACCCGAAGCAGCCGATAGCATCCGGTTGCGCTCTTGGGCTATTCATGACGGTATCCTTGGTGAGCCATTTGGTAAGGTGACTATGTATAAACATGTGGGAAAAATTGCAGGAGTCCAAACCTGTCCCGATACCCCCTGGTGAATTATGCTTTCAAACAACTTATATGCTTTGGTCATCACCCTATTCGCAGCCTTAGCCTGGCTTAGATTGAATGACTTCGCCGCCCACCGAGGTTGGATCAACACCAGGATCAGTCGAAAGATTATCCACATGGGCACCGGGCCAATATTTGTACTTTGCTGGCCTTTATTCACTAATTCACCTACCTCCCGTTACCTGGCTGCTCTTGTGCCATTCCTCATCACTATACAGTTTATCCTGGTGGGGATTGGCCTGCTCCGCGACGAGGCCGCTGTGCAAGCCATGTCGCGCACTGGAAACCCACGCGAGATCCTGAGAGGCCCGCTGTTTTATGGAATTGTTTTTATCGCAGTCACCATCCTGTATTGGTACGACTCGCCAATCGGAATAGTGGCTTTGATGCTGATGTGCGGCGGCGATGGCCTGGCAGATGTGATCGGCCGGCGTTATGGAAAGATCAAACTACCCTGGAACCCCGATAAATCTTGGGCTGGCACATTGGGAATGTTGGTTGGGGGATGGGTTTTTACAACAGGAATATTAATTGCTTACGGCGCCTTAAGTATATTCCCAAACCCGTGGATATCTTATCTCCCAGCCGTGACCGCTATCTCCATTGCTGGTAGCCTGGTTGAATCGCTACCATTGCATGATATCGACAATCTCACCGTGACAGTCACTGCAGTGATCCTGGGATCCTTTTTATTTTAAAAATCGGATAGTATTGACGCTCCTTCTAACTTCTGTTAGAATTATCCTGATAATCAAGGTCAAATTAGGAATTCAATAACGCACAAAGAGGAAATCATGGTGCTGCTTGAACAAACTCAAACAGATCAAATCACACTGACAGCTGCTGCTGCTGACGCAGTCCGAGAATTACTTGCCAAGCGTAATTTGGAAGGATACGCCTTAAGGGTATTCGTTTCGGGTGGAGGTTGCTCAGGGTTCCAATATGGTATGGCGCTTGAAGGCAACGTCCGGGAAAACGACTTGGCTATCGACCAGAACGGTGTGAAGGTCGTGGTCGACGAAATTTCCATAAACTATCTGGCCGGTGCAACCATCGATTATGTGGATGAGCTGATGGGAAGCGGTTTTAAAATCGAAAACCCAAACGCTGTTTCCAGCTGCGGCTGCGGAAGCTCCTTCCGGACGAAAGATGACCAGGAGTCTACTTCTACTGGTGCAGGTTGCGGTTGTCATTAAAACGATATATTACAAGATTCAAAAAGGGATGCTTTCAATAGCATCCCTTTTGGTTTAACCATCCGCCTTTGCTCATCGCCCACGAAGTAAGGAAATAATTGTTCCGAAAAATCCGATCACTGCTAAACCCGTAATCACGAACCCCATTGGGATACTTCCGGGACCACGTGGCGTAGCTTCCGCAACGAAAGTGGGAATCACTAGGGGTGGAGGCGACGTGAATGTAGGCAAACGGGTAGGAGGAACTTCTACGATAAACTGTGCCGCCAGAGTGGGATCGATCGTGGCTGTCGTGCGCGGGGTTGGCGTAGGCGGCGGCTCAACGATCGGAATGTTCCCCTCAACAGATACCAGGGGAGAGTATACCCAACCGACGCTACCAGGAACACCCGGATAATAGATTTGAACCCAGTCACCACCCGGAGTCCGTCCCAGTGCTGGAACTTGTTGTCCTGAGATCAATATCCCAATAATATCATAGCGCCCGCTCGGCCCGGCACGAACGTTGATTTGCTCCTGATCGGTGTCTCGCCTGACCGTAGCCATCGGGCCAAGCGGGGTACCCGTCACAGTAGCGATGGCAACAGTAGGAATCTGTTCTAATTTACCAGCTTCGGCATCCGATGCTGAAAAAAATACCAGGAAAGCAATTCCTAATCCAGCAATTAGAAAAACCAAGAGCTTAATAAGCTTCATCTTACCTCCAGGAACGGTAGGTTCCTAAAGAAATCCGTCCCTGTTTTCTAGAACAAAGATTATAATCCAATCCGAGAAAATCAATTTCTGCATTCTCCCTGGAGTAGAACTATGGATCAAAGGATTTTTCATGGTGAATTAACGGCTGAAGAAGTTGGTCGAGCTTTGGTCGCACATTTCACGCGCGGAAACCTTATCGCTCAAAATTTCAGGTCAGGGGAGAAAGTGATCGTTCAGGTCGCGACTCATCGCATGTCGACTTCTGGCGGCCAGACAGCCTTGACAGTATCACTCCAGCCGGTGGAAGATGGACTTGCTGTGCAGGTGGGCGAACAGTCCTGGTTGGGAGTGGCTGCCAGCCTGGGCACTACTTTTTTTTCAGCCTGGCGGAACCCGTTTAACATAATCGGTCGATTGGATGACCTCGCCCAGGACATCGAGAATTTACAATTATCTGACCAGGTCTGGCGGGTGGTTGAAAACGTTGCCCGCATGAAAGGTGCTTCATTCGAGCTCTCGGAGCGCCTGAGACGATTGGCTTGCGCATATTGTCAAACTGCCAACCCGGTCGGTGAGCCCAGTTGTATTGCCTGTGGCGCACCTCTCGGTCCAGCGCAGCCAAAGACATGCCGAAATTGTGGTTTTGTGGTTAAATCTGAAGAAAGCGTCTGCCCAAATTGTGGTCAGCGGCTTTGATAAGGTGGGAAAGATAAATTCAGTAAATCACAGATTTGACAAAAAGGGCATCTTTGGTAAGGTTAAGGCGCTAAAACCAACCCAAACCAAAGAGGCCCCAACGAATGATACCGCAATACGAGCTAAAAGCTGAAGATATTCGAGCATACACATTGAACTTGCTGAAAGATCACGTCAAACTGGATGTAGCCGGCTACGTTTGCACGACCGAAGTCATCTTCGATGTGCTGCTGAAAGCCAGTGCTGAGAGCAGTAGTATCGAAGCTGCGAGCAATGATCTCCAAGGTGCTGCTGACAGCAATACCATCCGCGAGTACCTGAATATGGCTTTCGATATCCAAGACCTGCGCGAGCAAGAAAGCGAGATGAATGCGGCCCTGGCAGAATGCATTCCCGAGAGCATGCCGCGCACGCAGGTGGAAGTGGCGATTGACTTTCACGATGAACCCTTCTACGGCAAGCAAGCCCATTTGCGTGAAGTGACTTGCTCTGGTCAGGCCAAGAAAGGCACCACGCATTTCATCCGGATAGCCAGTGCCTATGTCATCTGGCGGCAGGTCCGCCTGACCTTAGCCCTGCGCTATGTGCTTCCCGATGAAAATGCGCTGGATATTCTCAAAATCTTGCTCCACCGCCTCCAGGAACTCGGTTTTTATGAACTCCTGGTGCTCTACCTGGATAAAGGCTTTGCCTCGACCAAGATCATCGATTATTTGAAAGAACGCAAGCAACCGGCGATCATCGCCTGTCCTATCCGAGGCAAGGACGGCGGCACCCGCGCTTTATGTCAGGGTCGCAAGAGTTATCGAACCGAGTACACCTTTACCCATGGCACTCAAGCGACCCTCGCCCTCAAAGCTACTCTGGTCCCAGACAAATCGGGCAAACGCCGGCGCAAGTGGTTGGCCTTCATCGTGATCGAGTTGGATTGGACCCCAGAGAAAGTCCATCATGAATATCGTCGCCGTTTCGGGATCGAATGCAGTTACCGGCTCCTCCGGCGAGTGCGAGCGATGACGACTTCGCGCAATCCGGCCGTCCGCTTCTTCCTGTTGGCTGTCGGCATGATCCTGGTCAACGCCTGGGTGTTCCTCCGTTGGGAGTTTGCTCGTTTGCTCGCGCCTGGTTTGCGCCGTGTTGATGAAGCTCGCCTTCGGTTTCATCGGTTTACTCGATTGCTCATTCGGGCAATTGAAGCTGTCTACGATGTTGTGATGGCTGTTCCAGCTAGCCAATCAACCGAATCTGTGATTTACTGAATTTCTTGAAACATCTCCAGAACCCTTTTCACTCTTCAGAAGATCCAGAGAAGTTCGTCAAACCACAGAGATGACGCCCATAAACCGTTGTTTTGGCCGCCTGAGCCAGGCAATGTGCGCAATTTTGGTGGTTTGACGAATTTGCACTTAAATGCTAAAGTGAATGCAGAAACGTATGGGGGAAATCACTCTCCAGCAGGCACTTGATGAGTTTAAAACCGTCTACATGCCGTCGCGCAACTTTGCTATACGGACTCGGAAAGAGTATCTGAATGATCTTGAGGACCTGCTACGTTTCTTGGAAACGGCCGGCGTTACCAGGGTAGGAGAGGTGGGCTTATCC
>DATDRD010000586.1:0-13342 GCA_035291925.1 Anaerolineales bacterium | reverse complement strand
AAGGCGAACCAGCGACGCATCCATACCTTATCTTTGCAAACCCTTTGATCATGCGTGCCCTTTGTCCGGATGGATCCGGCGCGGTCAACATGGAGAGTAGATGGAAACCGGCTACAACCAGAAGCAGGGCCTTGATTCCGGTTATGAACGTGATTGACTGCAACAATGCACCTGCCAGAGCCCCTATCAGGTTGACACCAAGGGCGTAGTTCCTTTTGCAATTCAGATAATCTTTATGAACGCCTTTGAAAGGACGACTTCCTCAAATGTGCCGGTCTCGTCCATCACGGCGAACGCGCCGCCCGCGAAGAATAGCACCACGATGATGACGATGACAGTTAGTTCGCTGTCACTACCGAGAACCTCAATAGGCGCAATGAACCCGCGCCAAATGGGGTAATTGGGGTGTTCAATGAGTTGAAAGGAGGCGGGATCAATTGTCTCGCGTCCATCCAATTCGAGGCGTGAGTGTTGCCCCGCGGCCAAAACGAGGGTGAGGATGCCCGCGACCATTCTCAAGACAAATAAAATCACCAGACTAAAAAATACCCCATTTACGGAGTATTTTTAAGCTGGGGGCAAAGGATTTGAACCTCTACTAGCTGATCCAGAGTCAGCCGTCCTGCCATTAGACGAGCCCCCATCAGGGTGCTAGGCATCCTATCCAGCGGGCGGTATTGTATCATGCGACGCTGGAGCAATCAAGGGATTTACTTGCGCGCCGCGCGCCGCGTGTTATCTTCCATATCCAGGAGGATCAGGATCCCTTTTGAGATTCCCTGTAGTCCGAAGAAGTAGAAGACGCCGGGTAATGGCTGTAGAAAATACGGAGAGAAGATATTCAGCACGGTCAGGAACGTTGCTCCCTTATCCCCGTAAAGGCCGCTCCAATATTGTCCGAGGAACAGCGTGATCGAAAGAAGCCACGACAAAGCGTAGACGGTCAATATGACCCATGCAAGGATATCCGCCCAGCGCGACAGCCGCAGAACTGCATCACGGTCGAAATAAGTACCCAGGAAAGTTGCTTGTTTTTCGTTTGATTCGCTCATGGTAGCCTCCATACTGAATTATACATTGCCCTTTGTTATAATTATAAGGATGACCTCCTCAGCCGCGAAAAAGTTCCTGAAAAACGCGTCCGGCTGGAGCTTGCACTGGGCCTGGACAAAGTGCCGGAATGAAGCGAAAATCCAGGAGAAGGTAATCCACATGAGTATCGAAGAAACCAAACCCACAGACTTTATCCGCGAGGCCGTTGCAGAAGATTTGCGGACCGGCCGCTTCAACTACGTCCGCACGCGCCTGCCACCCGAGCCGAATGGCTATCTGCACATTGGACACGTCAAAGCGTTCATGATCGATTATCTCATTGCCAAGGAAAACAGCGGCGAATTGATCCTGCGTTTCGATGATACCAATCCCACCAGGGAAGAGACCGAATTTGTGGAAGCCATTGAAGAGGACGCCCGCTGGCTCGGCATCGAATGGAAAAAGGTGACATTCGCCTCCGATTATTTCGATGAACTGTATGACTGGGCCGGCAGGCTGGTGATGATGGGCAAGGCATATGTGGACGATCAAAGCCCGGAGGAAGTGAGCGCCAACCGCGGCACACTGACGGAGCCCGGCAAAAATTCTCCGTATCGAGACCGTGACATGGAGGAGAATCTCGATTTATTGGAACGTATGAAAAACGGTGAATTCCCCGATGGATCGCGCGTCTTGCGCGCCAGGATAGACATGGCGCATCCCAATATCAACATGCGTGACCCGGTCATGTATCGCATCCTGCACGAGCCGCCGCATCATCGTACGGGAAGCAAGTGGAAGATTTATCCGCTCTACGACTGGTCGCACGGGCAAAACGATTCAATGGAAGGCATCACGCATTCATTGTGTTCACTTGAATACGAAAACCATCGCCCGTTGTATGAATGGTTCCTTGATCAGCTCGGTGTATTCAAGCCGCGCCAAATTGAGTTCGCCCGTCTCAACCTGACCTACACTGTGATGAGCAAGCGCAAACTCCGAAGACTGGTCGAAGAAGAATACGTGAGTGGCTGGGATGACCCGCGCATGCCCACCCTGCGCGCCATGCGGCGGCGCGGCTATACTGCAGATGCGATTCTTGAATTCATTCGCCGTGTCGGTGTTGCCAAGAATTACAGCGTGAGCGATGTGTCCCTGCTTGAGGCCTGCGTGCGCGAAGACCTCAACCAACATTCGCCACGCCGCATGGCTGTCATCAGACCGCTGAAGGTCGTCATCGATAACTATCCTGATGATCTCGTCGAGGAGCTGGACGCAATCAACAACCCGGAAGACCAGAACGCCGGCACGCGCAAAGTTCCGTTTTCAAAAGTGCTCTACATCGAGCAAGATGATTTCCGCGAGACTCCTCCACCGAAATACTATCGCCTTTATCCTGGCAATGAAGTCCGCCTGCGCTACGCGTACTTCATCAAGTGCACACACGTTGTCAAGGATGAAAAAGGTGAGGTGATTGAAGTCCACGCAACGTACGACCCATCCACGCGCGGCGGCGATTCCCCCGATGGCCGCAAAGTGAAATCCACCATTCACTGGGTATCCGCTGCGCAAGCGAAGGCAGCAGAGATCCGCAGGTACGACCGCCTCTTCACCAAGGAAGATCCCGAAGAGGGCGAAGAGGGCTTCCTTGCCTGTCTGAATCCAGATTCGCTGCAAGTGACTATGGGATATGTGGAACCGCTTCTCGCGCAGACCAAACCTGGTGACCGTTTCCAATTCGAACGCCAGGGATATTTCTGTACCGATATCGACTCGACTGACGACAAACCCGTTTTCAATCTGACCGTCCCGTTGAAAGATACCTGGGCGAAGATAGAAAAGAAGTTAAAGTAGCACATCATTGCGAGGAGGGTTGAGGCGCAAGGCGTCGAAACCGACGAAGCAATCTCCCCATCTGTGAGGAGAATGCTTCGGGCTTGGTTTCGATACGCCGCTTTGCGGCTACTCAACCAACAGCCCTCGCAACAACATAGGAAATCCATGCCCCCCAAACCCTCCAAGAAATTCCAGGAACTGTTACTCAACTTCTCTCAAACTGAAGGGAGTGACGAGCGTCACAAGATCGAAGAGGCTCTCTGGAGTGAGTATGGTGCGGAGTACGCGGTCTTTGTTCTGGATATGTCTGGCTTCTCCATGCTCACACGCAAACATGGGATCGTCCATTATCTTTCGATGGTGCGGCGCATGCAACTGACCACTGAACCAATTGTCAAATCCTATTGTGGGATCATGATCAAATACGAAGCGGACAACTGCTTTGCGGTCTTTCCAGATCCCCTTTCGGCGGTCAATGCGGCCATCGCCATGCAACACGCCTTCACCGCCGAAAATTTATTGACGCCGGATGATCTCGATATTCACATCTCCTGCGGAATTGACTACGGAAAAATATTGATCATCGGTCACGAAGATTGTTTTGGTGAGCCAGTCAATCGCGCCTCCAAAATAGGAGAGGACCTTGCCGCGGCAGGCGAAATTTTGGTCACGAAGGAAGCCATGGAAATGATCCCACCCGAAGCGGGAATCCAATCCCGTGAGCTGAGTGTTTCGATCTCAGGCATCGTCATCCCCGCATATGCAATTGAGTATCGGAAGGAATAGAATGCTTCTGATCCTTCCCAATTCAGGGATTACATCTTCTCTAGAATCTCAACTGCCTTTTGTAATCTCTCCAGTACTTTCTCTTTTCCAATGATTCCAATGCTCTCGAACAATGGCGGGCTAACCTTTTGTCCCGTCAGCGCGACGCGCAGGACGCCAAAGACCTGACTGGCACTGAAGCCGGATTTCTCAACATATTCGCGCATCGGCGGTTCGGCAGTTTCATGGGATAGGTCAGGCAGTGAGGCGAGGATGTCATAGCTCCTACGCGCGATCTCAGTGGACTGCCGCGCGTCGAGCCCCTTTGCAACGAGGTCTTCAGGATTCGGTGCAACGCTCTCTTTGAAGAAAAAGGCTGCGAAAGCGAGACAATCGTCAAGCGTGACGAGTCGTTCGCGGATCAGCGGAGTCACTTTGAGCAAAGTATCATCCTCCACTTCGAGTCCCGCATCGATGAAGTAAGGCTTGATGCGCCGCGCCAGGTCTTCGGTGGTGAGGAGGCGGATGTGTGCTCCATTGAAGTGATCCAGCTTTTGGAAGTTGATCGCGGCCGGCGACGGGGTGAGACTATCAATGCTGAATCGTTCCACCATCTGGTCGAGAGTCATCACGTCATCTTCCGCCACGCCCCAACCCATCAGCGCAATCCAGTTCAGTACGCCTTCGGGTATGTATCCCAAGCCTTTTAGATCATCCACAAAAATGGAGTATCCATCTTTCATCGCAGTGGCAGTATCGCGCTTGCTCATCTTGCCTTTACCGCTTGGCTTGAGGAAGACCGAAAGATGCACCCAGACAGGTTCCTCCCAACCGAAGGCGCGCAGGATATTGACATGCAAAGCAAAAGTGGACAGCCACTCGGAACCGCGAATCACGTGACTGATTTTCATCAGGTGATCGTCAATCATTGCAGCCATGTGATAGGTAGGCAGTCCATCCGATTTGAGCAGTACAGAATCATCGAGAGCCGTGTTTTCAATGGTGATCGGCCCGCGCAGTAAATCAACAGCAGTTGTCGAACCTTCCCTCGGCATCTTGAAGCGGATCACATATTTTTCACCTGCCATTGCACGATGACGCGCTTCATCGTGATCGAGAATACGGCATGTACCGTCGTAGCGCGGGTTTTCCTTGCGGGCTAATTGCTCCTGCCGAACTTTCTCCAATCTATCTGGCGTGCAGAAGCATGGGAAAGCATGATCCTTCTCTACAAGTTCCCAGGCGTGCTGATGATAAATCTCGCGGCGTTCTGTCTGACGATATGGACCATAATCTCCGCCGTGAGCGGGGCTTTCATCCGGTGAAATTCCAAGCCATTCCAGACTATTAATAATTTCTTCCTCCGCGCCTGGCACAAAACGCTTCTGGTCGGTGTCTTCAATCCGAAGGATATACTGTCCACCCACCTTGCGGGCGAGCAGATAGTTATAAAGCGCGGTACGCGCGCTTCCGAGATGAAAGCGCCCGGTTGGTGAAGGCGCCATTCGAACGCGGACGGGTTTTTGATTCAAAGATTCCTCCAAAAATACCTCCACTCTGCGCCCCGCCCTCATTTTTCGAGAAGATCGGGAGGCTGCCGAGGGCGGGAGAGGGTCAAAATTCCAGTTGCCGGTGACGCATGGCAACACTTTCCACCAATCCAACACCAAGCATAAGCGACGTAAGACCACTGCCGCCATAACTGATGAACGGAAGCGGCAATCCAGCCACAGGCACGATGTTCAAGTTAACGCCGATATTGACCGCACCCTGGAAGAAGATCAGCGTCGCCACACCATAGGCAATGCACATCCCGGCCACATCGCGCGCCTTTTGCGCGGTGCGAAAGCATCTCCAGATGACCAGCATAATGATCACGATGACAAGCAGTGCACCCGCCAGACCGAATTCTTCAGAGATGACAGAGAAGATAAAGTCCGTGTGACGCACCTTCAAAAAGCGCAGCTGGGTCTGCGTTCCATGACCATATCCCTTGCCGAAAAGCCCGCCTGAGCCAATGGCAATACGGGCCTGTTCAACATTGTACGTTGCACCGAACGTCGAGTTCGGATCCGGCAGAATGAAATTAACAATGCGCTGCTGCTGGTACTCCTGAAGAAAAGGGATGCGAATGCCAACAGAGGATAAACCAACAATACTGGCTAAAACCAGAAAACCAATGACGCCAAAGATCAACAAATGCTTTAGCTGCAATCCGTTGAACCAGAGTAGAGAAGCGAAGATGACCATCAGAACGATCACGTTGCTTAAGTTGGGCTGAATTAGAATCCAAAACGCGATACCCATCGTCCATAAGAAAGCGAAGAGAATCCAGCGCAGATCGCGCGGGTGATTTTGTGTCCGATCAAAATAACGCGCAAGCAATAATATCGCCGCGATCTTTGCGAACTCGGTGGGCTGGACGAACAATACACCGACCTGAAACCAGCGCGCTGCACCGAACACCTGCTGGGCGCTGAGGTAAAGGGCGAACAGCAGGATGCTCATCACGAAAAAAATGGGACGGTACAGCGCCATCCAGTAGCGATAGTCAATTGCCGCGACCACAAAAATAACCGCAATTCCCGCCAGCGCGAAATAGATCTGACGATTGATGAGGGGCAGTAATTGTTCATTCCCGGCCACGGCTGAACGAATCATGGTTGTGCCGAAAGCGGTAGCCAGAACTACAGCACCCAATAACCAGAAATCAAAGTATCGCCATGAAATATCACGAAGCATCATCTCAAACTTGCCTAACCGCTACCTGCGGAGCAAAACGAACCTGCAGGCGAGCACAACAAGTCGCCGTGGACGTTTCCAGCGGATTCGCACCTGGCTATTGCTGCACTGCACCCAGGGCACAAATTCACATACATTGAACTTACTTGGATTTTTTCGCGCGACGCCGCGCCGCGCTCTTGATCGGAATATCTGCCACAAGCCGCTGCGAACGCCCATCGTGTTCGACGCCAATCCGCATGGCTTGCACGTCGATCTCGACGTGACGGCTGATGGTCGCGATCAAATCATCTCTAAGGGAATCAAGTTCGGCAGGAGTCAGATTCGTGCGGTCATGGATGAGGACCAGTTGCAGGCGCTCCTTGGCGCTATCCGCACTGGCTTTCTTTCCGAACAAACGGTCAAGGAAACTCATTTCACTTCCTCCCCGCCAGACGCTGGATTCGATCCCAAACACTACCCTTATGATCCAGATCGAGGAACGGCACCTGCTCACCTTTCAGACGCCGGGCAATGTTTCGGAAGGCCTGGCCTGCCCTGCTCTTCATGTCATATGCAACAGGGGCACCACGGTTTGAACTGATGATGACGTTTTCATCCTCAGGTACAATTCCGATTAATTCAACCGCCAAAAGATCGAGCACATCATCCGCGGAAAGCATATCGTGATTCTTTACCAGCGTTGGATTCAGGCGATTAATGATGAGGGCGGCAGGGCCTTTCTCCTCCGCTTCGAGAATCCCGATCACACGATCCGCATCACGCACAGCCGAGACCTCCGGGTTGGTGATCACCAAAACGCGGTCCGCGGCAGCGATGGCATTCCTGAAGCCGCGTTCGATGCCAGCCGGTGAATCGATCAGCACAAAGTCATAATCCGGGCGCAGGTCCTTGATCAGACGGTTCATGTCACTCGGTGAAACGGCATTCTTATCGCGGGTCTGCGCCGCAGGGATGAGATACAACTCGGGCAAATGCTTATCACGTATCATTGCCTGCCGCAAGCGACAGCGTCCTTCGATCACATCAACGATGTCATATACGATCCGGTTTTCCAGGCCCAAAATCACATCAAGATTACGGAGACCAATATCGCCATCAATACAAACCACCTTGGATCCGTCGGAAGCAAGCGCGACGGCCAGGTTGGCTACGGCCGTGGTCTTTCCGACGCCACCTTTTCCAGAAGTTATAGTGAGTACTTGTGCGGGCATGTATTTATCCTAAGATCCAATTTGATCTCGATTGTACTCGACGGCTTAGCCAGGCTGCCAAATCTCTGCCTGCAATTTTCCATCTTTGTTAATCCTTACAACCTCAGGCTTCGGATTTTCCTGCGGCTTCGAAGCTGCAGCTACTTCCTCGGCAATGCGCAATTGGGTCGGCGAAAGATCGAGGGCACCTATGATCGCCTTCCTGTTGCCTTTCGATCCCGCGTGCACCATGCCGCGCAAGTGACCCCAGATGATCACACTCCCTTCGGCAACGACCTCTGCACCAGGATTGACATCTCCGAAGACAACAACATGACCGGCGAATTCTATCCTGGTTCCTGAGCGCAGCGTTCGATTAAGGAACAATGCAGTCTCTTCACCAAGATCTTCCACAGAGAACTTACGGGATTCTTCCGGCCGGGGTTTTGATATACGGGTCGCCAGCCCAAGCAACTGTGCTGTCGACTCGGTCGTTGGCGACTCGCTGATCAGCGCCCAGAGAAAGATGCCGCGCTCCGAAAGCTGATCCCGCAAATCCACCAGCTCTTTGACATGCAGTACCTGACTCGCCACATCCAGAGCCAGCCGCGCACCCTGAAAGAAAGCCGGCTGCGCATCCACTTGAGCGATCAACGCTGCGCGCTGGTCCTCCCAGGGAGCATCGTCCAAGGAGACAAGTAGTCCATCGCGCAAGCCCTTGATTTGGATCAGTGAGTTGGTCTCATTCATGGAAATAATGCCCTGCCGGAGAGGTAATTGTCAAATTATAGCATGAAGCCCCGGATGTTCTAGTTGCCCACCCCCTGCGCAAGGTCGATGGATTTAAGTTCGAAATACGCCTGCATCACGCGCGCCACAATCGGAGCAGCAACTGTTCCACCTTCCCCACCATGGTAGGCAAATGCCAGGATAATGATCTCCGGATCGTCATACGGCGCGTATGCCAGGGTCCAGGCATGTGTGGGCCACGAGCCGAACTGACATTGATTGGCCTTGCTGGCCACGTCATCGCAGTATTCCGCTGTACCTGTCTTCCCCGCCACGGCGATCGGGAGAGGATAAAGTTCATTGAACACCTCGTGTAACGTCCCAAGCGGATCTTCGGTCACCGCAAGACGCGTTCCGGTTCGCACAGCCTCGACGGTTGAGGGTTGCACGATTTTTATGTTTCCCGTCCTATCGCAATACCCCTGCTCACAACTGAATTCCTCGATCATGGGAGTTTCAGTGATATCCCATTTCATGTTGGGCGTGAACGGAGAGATCTGATAACTCCCTTCCGGAGGAGCCGGAAGAGGTTTGGTAGGCTCCAGAGGATTGACCCACATATTCCTGGTTCTGCCTTGCCGATCCACCACTTCACGAACTTCATAGATCAGGAATTCGTTTGGATCGAACCATACCGGAATGACACGTCCCTCACTATCCAATACTTCGCGAACGACCGTGGGTTGCATCAACTTGCCATGGTTCGCAATGATGGCGCCGGACATGAGGACCTGCAGAGGCGTGCCAAGAACGTATCCCTGCCCCACACTGGCGATGTACGTGTCGCCTGTAGACCAGTTCTCACCTGTATTGATGCGCTTCCATTGCGGGTCGGGGATCAATCCATCCTCTTCACCGGGGAGTTGGATACCCGAACGCGCACCATATCCAATTGCCTTCGCATATTCTCCGAGGCGGAAGATACCCAGTCCCTCCTTGATCTCATCCCCAAAGCCACCACCGAGTTTATAGAAACATACGTTGCTTGAATAAGCGAGGCAATGCAGGAAATCGAGTGAGCCAAATCCGGTTTCATTGATCACGCCGCCGCGATCATAGATCCAATCCACGAAGGGGCGCGAGTTGTTCTCCGTGCATGTGGCAGAATAGACAAATGTCTCGCACAACACAAGCTTGCCGGGAGTTTGTACGATCTTGCCTGGCGCAATCACCCCTTCATTGAAGGCACCTGTTGCTGTGGAGAGTTTAAATACAGAGCCGGGAGGTAATTCTGCAGAGATCGCGTTATTTACGAGGGGATGACGCGGGTCTTCACTTAATTGTTCGTAGTAGTAACCGGGGATGAAACGCGCCATGCGATTATTTTCAAATGTTGGATATGAGACCATCGCCAGGATCTCCCCTGTCTTCGGGTTCATGGCGATCACCACGCCGCTTGAGATGCGTATCGTACCAAAGAAAGTATTCCAATAGTTGATCTCATCGATCAACGCCGCTTCGGCAGCTTTTTGCAACCGCGTATCTATGGTCAGGACAATGTTGTTGCCAGGCACGGATTCGATGGGTGGCTCAAGGTTGCGAAGCACCTGACCTGCCACGTCAATTTGAACCACACGCCGTCCGTTTTTGCCCAATAAAATGTCGTCCAGCGAAGTCTCCACGCCGGAGTATCCGATCTTGTCGCGGTTGGAGACATAGTCCCGGTCTTCATAAAAATCTTTAAGCGCCTCGGGAATAGGCCCCAGAAAACCGACGATGTTCGCGGTCAGGGATCCGGTTGGGTAATCCCGGATCGGTTCGATCTCCACAGAGACTCCGGGCCAATCCACTGATTTTTCACGGATGACCCGGGCAAATTCCTCATCGATATTGCAGGTGATCTTCACGGGTGTATAAGGGGCAAGCGACTCGCCCAGTGCCACCATATCCGCAATGCTCGGACCGGGTACACAGGCTGAAAACAATTTTGCACTACTGAGTGTCTCTTCTGTAACAGGCCCGCCCGCTGGCACACCGGTCAGCTCAGAGATTTCGCGATAGATCCGCTGAATATCCGCCTCATCATCAGGTAATCCGGCAGGCGTGATAACGACATTATAGGAGGCAGCGTTGCGCGCCAGTATGTGCCCATTGCGGTCATAAATAATGCCGCGCGCTGCGGGATCCCTGATCTCTGTGGTGTAGTTTTCAACTGCCTGTCCTTCCCATGTCTCTCTACCCAGAACCTGCAAGGAAAACAGGCGGTAAATGATCAGGCCCAGCATGGCGATGATCAAGCCATAGACAATGAGGACGCGCCAGGGATGGACCCGATATTTATTGGCCGTCTGTGAACTCATTCAACCTCCGGTGAGGGATGTACCCATCTGGACAGGTCACGCATGACTGCGTAGGCAGGAATCGCGAGAAGCATATTCAGCAGCACACCGGGCAGTGCAAGCAAACCCAGCGTATCGCTCAATGGCAGGGGAACACCTGATAAACGCAGGGTAGCGAAAGATATCAAATACAGGACGATGGTTCCGAGAAATGTGACAAGGAACATGGCAAGCAGCGGAGCCTGCCAGACACGTCTCTGCAGGAGTTGCGCAGCCATAACCACCATGAGATAGCTTATCACCGGCACGAACCAGGGAATACCGGAAACGAATCCGACCAACAAACCTGCTGCAACAGCCCAATGCCAGGCTGTTTTGACCTCTTCCTGCAAGGCCCATGCCGCCAGCATGACCAAAGGCAGGTCTGCTATGCCTGAAAGCAAATAAACGCGGCTGACAATCGCCGACTGCAACATGACAGCCAATACAATCACGGGAGCTGCAACCAGATTACGCATTCTTCTAAGGGGCAGGAATAAGCGGGGAAATATCCACCGGTTTGAAGTTGACGATCACCAGAACGATTTGAAGGCGATTGAAATCCACGACCGTCTGGACAGTAGCCCGCTGGAATAGATCGAAATCTCGCGAGCGGATGTTTACCACCTGCCCGACGATCAAATCAGGAGGATAACCACCACCCAGGCCCGACGTCAAAACCAGATCGCCCACTTCGATCGCTACATCCTGAGGAATCAAATCAAGCGTAACGTCTCCAGTGACCGAACCGACAAGCGAGGCTTCTGTCTCCGCGTTTTGGAGGCGGACGTTCACATTGGAATCGGAATCAGTAATCAGCTGGACACGCGCCGCATCCGCAATGACCGAGTCCACGCGGCCAACCAGGCCTTGATCTGTCACAACAGGCATGCCGCGCAGGATACCGTCATTTGAGCCGCGGTTGATGATCACGTAATGCAAAAACGGACTCGGGTCAAGCCCGATCACCGCCGCGGCTTTATAGGAGTTTTCAGATCTTGCGCGCGAGAAATCCACCAATGCGGCAAGAATATCCGTTTCACCAACCTGCTGTTGAAGTTGAATAACCTGTGCCTGCAGTTCAGAGACATCCGCCTCCAGTTCGGCATTACGCTGGCGCAGCGAAGCAATATCACGCGGCGCGGTTAAAAAATCCTGAACGGCGACAAAGCGTGAAGAAAACCAGGACTGCAAATTGATCAACGACCCGGTGAATACATTGGAGGCGGTGCTGAAATAGCCTCCAAGTGCGAGCGCCAACACTCCCCCCACGACCAAAAAGATGATCGTTGTTTGAAGCGTACGTGAAAATAAATTTCTCATGTTAGTGTGCAACCATCATTGCCACAACCGGCAACATACAAGAGATTACATGTTGTGACGGGTACTTCCGCGTTCCAGTCCAACCAGATAACGGCTCAAAGTATCGAAATTCTCAAACACCATTCCTGCTCCGCGCGCGACACAGGTGAGCGGATCCTCCGCCACCCACACGCGCAGCCTGAGTTCATCGGTCAGGCGATCTGCCAATCCCTGCAATAAAGCACCGCCGCCGGCAAGACAAATACCGATGTCCATCAAGTCTGCCACGATCTCAGGAGGTATCTCATCCAAGGCATCACGGATTGTATCCACGATCACCTGAACGGCACTGGCCAGGGCTTCTCTCATTTCAATCGAAGAGACCTCAATACTCTCGGGCAATCCGGTGACAAGGTTTCGTCCGCGCACTTCCATCGTCTTTTCAGGATGGAGCGGATAAGCAGACCCTATCTTCCATTTGATCTGCTCCGCGTTCCCTTCACCGACCAGTAAATTATATTTGTTTCGCAGATACTGCACGATATCCTGATCCATTTCATCACCGGCCACGCGCAACGACCGCGAGGCCACAACACCGCTCATGGACAACACGGCGACTTCGGTCGTGCCGCCGCCGATATCCACCACCATGCTGCCGCGCACATCCGCCAGGGGCAGGCCCGCTCCCAGCGCAGCCGCGATCGGCTCCTCGATCAAGTAAGCCATGCGCGCCCCTGAGGCCATCACCGCGTCATATACCGCGCGCTTCTCCACTTCCGTTACGCCGGTTGGGATGCCAACCACCACGCGCGGACGCGGCAGCGGCACTACACTCTGCTCATGGACTCGACCAATAAAATACTCCAGCATCACCTGGGTAATATCGAAATCCGATATGACACCGTCGCGCAAAGGCCGAATGACCGCGACGTTACCCGGCGTACGTCCCATCATTTCCTTGGCCTCCAGACCAATGGCTATTGGTTGGCGTAACCGCTTGTCAATCGTCACCCAGGAGGGTTCATTGATGACAATCCCCTTGCCGCGTACATTTACCAGTGTATTCGCGGTCCCCAGGTCAATTGCAATATCCAGTGAAAACAGGCCCAACAGCCAGTTTATCGGGTTAAAGGCCAAAGCAGCTCCTCAACGAGGGTGTCAAAGCAAAATTATTTGCGGAGATATTATACCTAACAATTCGTATCCACGTGGCTTATAACGGGGTTAATATAGCAACGAGTGCACTACGATATCCCAAATTTCTGGAGGAACCATGTCGAAGATCGCAGTTGTTACAGACAGCACCACGTACATGCCGCCCGAATTGGCAAAAAAGCATAACATTTCTGTCGCCCCGCAAGTCCT
>DATDRD010000585.1:0-2367 GCA_035291925.1 Anaerolineales bacterium | reverse complement strand
GCACCAGCTCATTCCCATCGGTCGCCACGGCAATGACGATACCGCCGCGTGCCTTCGCCTGCTGGATCTGTGAGATCATCTTCTCATGCCAGGGATCGTTAGGGGCCAGACACACAACAGGCATGTGCTCGTCGATCAACGCGATCGGCCCATGCTTCATCTCACCTGCGGGGTAGCCCTCCGCATGGATATATGAAATCTCTTTTAGTTTCAACGCGCCTTCGTAGGCAATCGGCATGTTGATCCCGCGCCCGAGATAGAGACAATCGCGGATATCCTTCAGCACATGCGCGACCGCTTCCACTTCCGCCTCGCGCTCCAGTGTGCGGCCCGCCAGGTCAGGCACGAGCCGCAGATCGGATACCAGCGCCTTACGCGTTTTCTCATCGATCTGGCCGCGCAGATCCGCGAGCAGAATGGCCAGCATGTACTGGTCAACGAGCGGGGCGGTGAAGGCTTTCGTCGAAGCGACGCCAATCTCAGGTCCGGTTTGCATCGAGATGAATCCATCTGCAATCCGCATGGCCTGCGACCCGATGGCATTCACAATGCTCCAGACGACCGCGCCCTTGCGGCGTCCCTCTTCCATTGCCGCGAGCGTATCTGCCGTCTCGCCTGATTGCGAAATGGCGAGCACGATGGTCCTGTCATTCAGAATGGGATCGCTGTAACGAAATTCGGAACCGATCACCACTTCCACGGGCACGCGCGCGATTTTTTCGATCAGATATTTTCCAACCATGCCCGCATAGGCGGCTGTGCCGCAGGCAGTGATATAAATCTTCTCGATCTTGTTCGCAAGTTCTTTCGTCAGTTTCAGGTCCGGCAGACGGATTTTGCCGTTGGCGAAGTCCACGCGTCCCGCGAGTGTATCGGTGAGCGCGCGCACCTGCTCGTGGATTTCCTTCTGCATGAAATGACGATACTCGCCTTTTTCTGCGGCAACCGGGTCCCATGAAACGCTGTGCACCTGCGGATTGACTTTTTCGCCATCCAGCGTTTCAATCTTCACCGTGTCGCGCGTCACCACGGCCATCTGCCGGGACTCCAAAAAGATCACATTGCGCGTGTGCTCCATGATGGCGGGCGTATCGCTGGCGAGATAATTCTCGCCCTCACCCAGCCCGATCACCACGCCGCCTGCATTGCCGATGCGCGCCGTCACGATCTTATCCGGCTCGTCGGCAGACATCAACACCACAACATTCGCGCCGTGAATCTGGCTGAAGGTTTTGCGCGCGGCTTCCACCAGGTCCAGTCCTGTCGCAAGATAATGCTCGACTAGATGAACAATGGTCTCTGTGTCTGTATCTGATTGAAACTCCACACCTTCCGCCATCAGTTCATCCTTCAGTTCGAGGAAGTTTTCGACGATGCCGTTTTGCACGACGACCACCCGTTTTGTCTGTCCGAGATGCGGATGCGCGTTGCGCGCATTAGGCGCGCCGTGAGTTGCCCAGCGCGTGTGGCCGATGCCCGGCGCGCCGTTGATGGGGGATTTGCCAACCAGGTCGATCAATTGGGATAACTTGCCCGCGTCTTTTCGGACTTCGAGCTGGCCGCCGTTTACGATGGCGAGTCCAGCCGAATCATAGCCGCGGTATTCCAGCCTCTTCAGGCCATTGAGTATGATCGGTGTCGCATCACGCGGCCCGATATATCCGACGATTCCACACATGGGGTTCCTCCGAAAGTAAGTTTTATGTCGTTGCGAGTGGCGCCTCGGCGCCACGTGGCAATCTCCTTGAGAGTTGGGGATTGCTTCGTCGCAACGAACGCTCCTCGCAATGACATGTGCATGCCATTCCTTGCTTCTTTGTCCGCGCGATTGCTCAGGCGGCGTTGTCGCAAAGTTTTTATTTCGGAGGGAAAGAAGAATCGGGTGATGGCGCACCCGGTGGGCTTCCGCTGATCTGTCGATTTTCCTGCTCCTTGGTTTCGATACGCCGAAGAACACGGCTACTCAACCAGCGGGGCAGTTAGCTCCATCTCGCGATGGAGAACCCACATCCTCGTCATCCTTCATCCTGAGGTGGCGCTCAGGAGTCAGGATCATGCGCTGTCTTTCCCGGGCTGAAATCGTCGGTGCACCTCCTTTTATGGTTGGGTGAGCGGGAATTATACTGCGTCCGCTCATTAATAGGACGGGAACACAGGTTGATGGTTACACTATAATGTCAAGTTTATTCTGATAGCTGCAATTCGGGCATTTCCATGGCATCGTAGTTCTGTTCATCATTGTAGACGATCACCACGTTGCTGTTGCCATCCGCTTCCACGGTGTAGCCGATGATCTGACTGTGAAAGCCCCTTTGAGAATCCATCCCTTTGATTATGATGGGTGAGGCAGGCGCGAGAATGGTGCCT
>DATDRD010000584.1:0-10383 GCA_035291925.1 Anaerolineales bacterium | reverse complement strand
TCGAAACAGGAACCGTTCAAAACGCAGATCACGATCCGTCGCCTGAGGAATGGGAGATCGAATGGGCTGTGATCGAATCTGATCTGGCGAGATCGGTCACAGGTGACGACATCCGCAAGATGAAGATATTGGACCAGCAGGCCCGCGCCCGCGGAGAACGAGTATTCCATGTGCCCACGTATTTTGCCTGGGGTCGTGTTTAGCCTATCACAACCATAAGGCAAAAGGGAATTGGAGGAATGTTATACTGCTGTGATGTCCGTCATCAACAAAGCCGAAATCTGTTACATTCTTGCTTTTCCCGATCATGCCAGATCGACCGCGGAGTCCAAAGAGCAAATCAGCGGACTCAAAGACTCGCCCTACTTTCAGCCTATCGATATTGATCTGGTTACCCTCGGCGAAGAGACGATTGTCATTGAGGGCTATTCTGTATCTGTTATGCGGCAGTGCTACGACGGACAGGTGCAGGTGGTGGAATGCCACTTCGGCCTGCACGACCCGTTTGCAGAATCTGTTTTACAGGAACGGACCAAAATCCAGGACGCACTACAAAGCCGCCATATCCCTGTGCACCATCGTCAAAGCGGATTGTTCGAGGAATATACGATCTTATTGGTGGATAACGCCAGACCCACACCCGACAAATGGATCGAGAGGAACGCGCTCGCGCTCGCCAACTTCATCCGCTCGCAACGCGAAGTGTTGGATAAAAAGGAAATCGGGGAAATCCTGGCCTCACGTTCGCGCTATTCCACACAGGACCTCACGCTCGTCGATTGGGAGGGCGCGGTCATCATCACGCCGAACAATGATTTTCAATCGGATATTGTTCTGCTAAAGATCGGCAATTATCAATTACTGCGCTATCGCATGCTGGATAAATCAATCGAAGACATGCTGGATAAAATCAACGAAACCTTCTTCCAGAAGAAACGCCGGCCGCGCGCCACGCGCGGACTCATCCGTCAGATCGCGGAACACAGGCTGGAAGTGATGCTCGATTTCGAACGCGCCGAACAAAACCTGCTCCTGATTGGAGATTGGTACACCGCCAAACTTTATGAAATCATACAGGCCGAGTTTTATCTCAAAGACTGGAAGGACAACGTACGAACCAAACTCGATAATCTCGAAAGCATCGTCGAAACCATTCAGGAAAACTTTGCCCTTTCCTTCGAAGCCCTGATGGACCGTCTGCAAATGATCGGCTGGGTACTCCTGCTCATCGGATACCTCTATCTCTACCTCCTTGATGCGGGCTGGATCAAAATTCCATGATGCGAAATTTGTGACTGACTATGACAGATCAGGAAAACCGCCCCATTCCCGAATCCTACTGGGTCGAGCCCGGTCGTTTCCTCGCGGGAGAATACCCTGGTCATTTCGATGGAGAGGGAACCCGCAAGCGGATCGACGCGTTAATCGAAGCAGGCTTCGATATGTTCATGGACCTGACCAGACCCGAAGAAATTCCGCCATATACCGGAACCCTGTTTGATGAAGCCAGGGTTTATGAAGTCGAAATCACATATCATCGCTTTCCCATCGGTGATTTCGGCTTGCCCACTCCCGGGCAGATGAAATCCATTCTGGATACACTGGATGAAAGTTTGCAGGCGGGGCACAAAATATACCTGCACTGCTGGGGTGGTATCGGGCGCACCGGCACCACGGTAGGCTGTTACCTTGTGCGCCGCGGCAGGACGGGCGAAGAAGCATTAAACCAGCTGGCTGAGTGGTGGAAAAAGGTGCCCAAGAGCCGCCGCCACCCCCAATCACCCGAAACACAGAGCCAGGTGGAGTTCATACGAAATTGGGCCAGGCATGAAGCAGCCCCATAAAGAAGCGCAGACGGAAATGGCGGCAGCGACGGTAGCGGCCTCCTGGCATGGACAAAGTCAACTTAAGTTCAACCTTAAGGGTTAGCAGAGTCCCGGCAAAAGGCAGTATAATTTTTCACGGAGATAGACTAGATTGGAATCAATTCAACCCGAACCCCAGCTTCAACCTGATACTGAAAAGGATACAACAGGAAATCTCAAACGGATCGTACTGGATATTCTCGAAACGCTCATCCTGGCCGTCGTCCTATATTTTGGGATCAATGCCGTCTCAGTCCGTGTCCGCGTGGATGGCTTCAGCATGAACCCAACACTGCAGGACGGTGAATACATCCTTGTGAATAGACTCGCGTACAAGATAGGCAGTCCCGTTCGCGGCGACATCGTCGTATTCAGCTTTCCAATGGACCCCAAACAGGATCTCATCAAGCGCATCATCGGCCTGCCTGGCGAGTCCATTTCTGTACAGGATGGCAAAGTGATGATCAACGGCGTCCCTCTGGATGAGCCTTATATTGCAGCTCCGCCCATTTACAACAACACATGGGTTGTTCCCGATGGTCAATTATTTGTGCTTGGCGATAACCGCAACGAATCAAAGGATTCACATGAATGGGGCTTTTTGCCCGTCGAGAATGTGGTTGGAAGAGCCATATTGATCTACTGGCCGCCAACCCAATGGCAGGTGATCGATCATGTTACAGAAGCCTTCGCCGCGCAGTAACCAAAGGACTCAAAATGAATGAGACTCATCCCCTGTTCACTCCTGATGCACCCCAATGTGGTGAATGCTCGGCGGGGGTATTGCATTTGCGTCACATCACTTATTTCACCTGGCTGGGGGAAGAATTGATCACCGTTCCAAACTTCCCGGCCTGGATCTGTGACATGTGCGGCAAACGTGAATATGATGAGCGCGCCATTTCCTGGTTGACCATGCTCCTCAGCCCCAATGCCGGTGAACCCACTCGCCACATTAAACGCCCCCGGCGGCCCGATTCTCCCAAACGGAACATTTCTCTCCCCCCGCTTGATTGACGGTCACTCTCTTCAAGGCAACTACCATGGAAACAGGCCCACGCACTTACCGTTTTCTTCCCGCCGACGTATACACATCTGGATATCGTGTCGTTGGGAAGGTAATGGTGTCCACCAACGGCCTGTTGGGAATCCTGAACGATATTACAAAATCGCATCTGGAAGTGCATGATGCCCGCCTCGCCCGCATCCACATGCCCACAAAACTGGTGGATCATTTCGAGGTTGTCCGTCTTGTCAAATCACACATCTTTGTCCTGTGCGCGGCGCGGCGCGAAGACCTTGGCCCCAGCGGAATCGTGCGCGGCGGATACTCCAGCATCTCGGCGCTTCCTGTACGCCTAACCACGCACGTCTATGAAATTGAAGGGAAACTGGAAATTGCAGGTCGTTTCGATTTTAGCGCCTTGATCTCAGATAAGACGCGTAACTTCATCCCAATATTCGAAGCAACCCTGACCGCGATCCTGATCCCCAACATTAGAGTGGAAAGCCCGGGCATCCTCTTCAACCGCGAACAAATCGATCTGATCGCGCTTCTCAACCAGCGCGCAAAAGAGGAAAAATAGATAAATGCTTGACCACTGCAATAGGGGATGATAAAATCCGCCCGCTCATCTGCCTACGGCAAGTAGCCAGCCCCCATCGTCTAGTGGACCAGGACGCAGCCCTTTCAAGGCTAAAACCGGAGTTCGAATCTCCGTGGGGGCACTTAAAAAAGACTGCTTCCTCGGCAGTTTTTGTTTTGTAAAACCGTAGCCCCCGTTGAGGGGATGATATTCAAATCTCCGTGGGGGCACCTATAAAAAAAGCCTGCCTCCCCGGCGGTTTTTGTTTTGTAAAACCGTAGCCCCCGTTGAGGGGATGATATTCGAATCTCCGTGGATGCACAAAAGAGTCACCGCGGAAGGTGACTCTTCTTTTAACTATGGGACAGGTTGAGCGATTTTCTCTCCGGGAAGCAACCTCTTCATCCCCTCAATAACCGCCAGCCCGACCAGGATAATTATTCCAAAAACCAAAAACATGCCGCGTCCGCCAAGGTTTTCGAGCATTAAACCACCCAGAAAGCCGCCCACTGCCGAACCAAAGCCAAAGGTCACCGCGCCGAAGAGGCCCTGCGCAGTGGATTTCAATCCGGCTGGCGCGTTTTCGTCTGCATAAGAGACACCTGCCAGCCACATCGCCGGAAAGATCGTTCCGCCAAAAGCCTGGACAATGAAGACCAGAAATGGAGTGTCGACCACCGCATAGAACAATGAACGGATGCCGATCAGCAATAATGCCAGCATAAACAATCCATGCGCTGTGAAGCGCTTGACGAGATGATGCCCGAAAAAGAAGACAGGAATTTCAGTGAGAGTCGCGATCGTAAGAGCAATACCCATGGTCGTCTCACTCGCGCCTAATTCCGCCATGTATGGAAACAAATACGATGCAACAGAGAATGCCCCTACACCTCCCAGAAAGGCTGTCAGAAGAAAAAAGATCCAGCGGCGGTTTGTCAGCAGTGTTCGGATGCCGCCACGATTGCCTGCATGCTCTTCAGGCTTGCCGAATGCAAATTTCTGGCTGACGAAAAAATTGATAAGCATGATCGCGCAGAAAACCAAAAAGGCGATCCTCAGGCTGTAGTTTTCGACCAGGGTTCCTGCAATTGGAGCAAATAATCCCCAGCCAATCGTGCCGCCGAGACGAACTCGCCCATACATTATCCTTTCATCCCCAAGCATGGACATCGTCGCGCTATCTGCGAGGGGGGATACCGGCGACAAAAAAATGTTGAAGATGACGATGAGGAGGAATACGATCGCAAATGATTTCAAGGATGGCATGATCATCATTACAATGATCGCAACCGCGATACCCGTGCCCATAATCAATCTATGCTGCTGCGTAGAATCGGCGACGCCGGTTAGAAAAGGCGCGCCTGCCAAAGTAATGAGAGGAGGCAGGCCAGCCAGGAGGCCGATCTGTGCGCCGTTAAATCCCAGTTGCTGATAGAAAAGAACAAAGAAGGGCAGCAATGAAGCAAATGCCGCGAAATAAAGAAAGTAGAACGTGAACGGCCAAATCCTCTGCATAGGCTGTCTCCAAACTTTTTAATTATATGCCAAAGCGAATTTTCAAATGGAGTAAAATCAACCAGTGCCCGATATTCTCGTCATTGGCTCCCTCAACGCAGATCTCGTTGTGCGCGCACAGCGTTTCCCTCTGCCCGGCGAAACCATCAGTGGAGAGGATTTGCAGATCTTTCCCGGCGGTAAAGGGGCCAACCAGGCAGTGGCCGCGGCCCGGCTCGGCGCATCCGTTTCCATGCTGGGGCGCGTCGGCAAGGATAACTTCGGCAATTACCTGCTCGAGAATCTTGAATCAAACAAAGTGGATTCACAACTCGTTCAAAGCGATGATGCATCCACAGGCACGGCAATCATCGTCGTGGATTCAAATGGACAGAACAGTATCGTATTATCCGCAGGAGCAAACGGCAGGGTAAGTCCTGCGGATGTGAGGACCGCTTCATTCCCGGACCCTTCGACACCGCTTCGACACTCCCTTTGGTCGCAGCGCGACGGCTCAGGGCAACGTTTCAGCCTGCTCCTCCTCCAACTGGAGATTCCAATCGAGACAGTATTATCCGCCACCCGGCGCGCTAAAGAGAGCGGGTTGCGGGTTTTGCTGAACCCGGCGCCCGCGCGTTCCTTGCCTGAAGAATTGATATCGCTTCCTGATTTTCTCCTGCCAAATGAAATCGAACTCAGCCTGTTGACAAATCAAACGGTGAATGACATTCCCTCCGCTGAAAAAGCATCGAAGATACTTCTTGGACGCGGTGCACAGACGATCATTCTCACGCTTGGTGCGAATGGCGCATTAATCGTCACAAGAGAAGTGACCAGGCATATTCCCCCATTCAAAGTAAACGTGGTGGATACCACCGCAGCAGGCGATGCGTTTATCGGAGGGTTTGCTGTCAGATTACTTGAGTGTGGCAGGCGTTCCCTAACGCCGAATGCTCTCGAGTTGGAGGAAGCCGTCCGGTATGGATGCGCCTGCGGCGCACTGGCAACGACCAGGTTCGGCGCGCAGCCCTCACTACCGACCAGAGAAGAAGTAGAAAGGTTCATGTCATTGCGAGCCGCGTAGCGGCGAAGCAAGCTCCTCTTAATTGGGGATTGCTTCGCCGCTCGGTCTCGGTACGATGCTACGCGGCTACTCGACCATCGGGACTCGCAATGACATGCTCAGCTTATGACTCCAACGCGCATCATCATTGACACAGACCCCGGCGTGGACGATGCCCTCGCCGTTTTACTCGCGCTTGCATCACCAGAAATCCAACTGGAAGCCCTGACCACTACACAGGGAAACGTCACCGTGGAAAAAGCCACACGCAACATCCTTTCCGTTCTGGAACTGGCACACGCAAGCTACATCCCTGTTGCACAGGGGAGCATGTTTCCGCTTGTCCAGCCGTTGCGCGCTTCTGACTCTGTGCATGGCGCAAGCGGTATTGGGAATTCGAAGTTGCCTGAACCGCGCTCTAAACCCGTTCCGCAGCATGCCGTGGATTATTTGATCGAAAGAGTCCTTGCAGAACCAAATCAAATCACCATTTTCCCTATCGGGCCGTTGACAAATATTGCGATGGCGATCCGCAAGGCGCCAGGGTTTGCCAAAGCCGTAAAAGAATTCGTCATTATGGGTGGAGCTATTCACGAAGGCGGCAACGCTACACCGCTTGCGGAATTCAACATTTTTGTGGACCCGCATGCCGCGCATATCGTGTTCCATTCGGGTATTCCAATTACACTCATCCCTCTGGATGCCACACACAAGTGTCTGCTCGAACAGGAACACGTGGACCGCCTGCTCAAAATTAAGTCGCCTGTTTCGCAATTTATCAGCGAAGCGGTAGAGGTGTATTTGAAATCCTCACTCGAGAGAGGCTATGCAGGCAGTGCCTTGCACGATCCCCTGACCCTTGCGACCATCATTGCACCCGAGCTATTGAGTCTGAAAGAATATTACCTCGATGTTGATATCTCAGGCGGTGTCTCGATGGGCAAGACATTTGCAGATTTTTACCATATGACTCAAAAACCCGCGAACATGAAGGTCGCTCTGGATGTGCGCGCGGAGGATTTCATCGAGTTATTCCTGCAACGCATGGAGAGACTGAGCCAGTCCATTCCCGATTAACATGTCGAAACGAATTCTCATTGATACAGATCCCGGCATTGACGATGCACTTGCGATTCTGCTCGCGCTGGCTTCTCCCGAAGTCACAATGGAGGGGATCACAACAATTCATGGCAATTGTTCCGTGGATCAGGCGACTATCAATGCGCTTTCGATCCTGGAACTTGCAGAGGCGAAAGAGGTGCCAGTTGCAATGGGATTCCCCCTGCCCCTTGTGCAGCCGTCCCTCCTGGCGGCGGAGACGCACGGTGATACGGGCCTGGGATACGCGAAACTTCCAGAACCGCGCGGCAGGCCTGAGGTCCGGCATGGAAGCGATTTTCTCATCGAGAAGATCATGTCAAACCCGGGGGAGATCACACTGGTCGCCATCGGCCCGCTGACGAACGTCGCCTTCGCGATCCGCAAGGAGCCTCGCATCGTTGAAGCAGTGCGGGAAGTCATCGTCATGGGTGGTGCAATCCGGTATCCGGGCAATGCAAGCCCGCTGGCGGAGTACAACGTTTTTGTTGACCCGCATGCCGCGCACATGGTCTATCACAGCGGGATCCCGATCACGCTCGTGCCGCTGGATGTGACCTATCAGTGCATTCTGACGCCAGACGACGTGAAAAGACTTCAAAAAAATCCTTCGCGGATCAGCAGGTTCATTGACGACTCCACGCGCTTTTATATGGAGTTCCATGATGAGTACCAGCAGATCCACGGCTGCGCGATCAACGACCCGCTCGCGCTGGCTTTGACATTCGCGCCTGAGCTGTGCGATTATCAGGAATTGTATGTGGATGTGGATATTTCGGGCGGCATCTCGATGGGCAAAACGTTTGCAGACTTCCACGGGCTGGCGAAGAAACGCCCCAATATGAAAGTTGCACTCAGCGTGCGGGCACGAGATTTTATGGAGCTTTTTTTGGAGAGGATGGAACTGCTTGCGCGTTCTGTCGGGGTCTTCGCGAAGCATTCCTGAAAGGGAAAGGCCCCGACAGGCCCAATAGTGAAACAAAACCACATCTGTGGTGTTGTAGGAATCAAACTTCAGAAAAGGAGAACGCCATGTTAGACAGTATTAAGAAGGATTTCAACACCATGACCTGGGTGCTCATGCCAGTAGCCATCGCCATTAATATGGCTGTCGGGCAGATTGTTGCAACCCTCAGACTGCCCGTCTATTTGGACTCGATTGGCACTGTACTTGTTGGTGTCATTTGTGGTCCGTGGGCCGGAGCTTTGACAGGTGCCCTTGCAAATACGATCTTGGGATTGACCATCAACCCGGACTTCCTGCCCTGGTGGCCGGTCGCGTTCATTATCGGTTTGGTCTCTGGCGTTTGCGCCAATCTTGGGCTCTTCAAGAGCTGGTGGAAAGTGGTGGTGACTGGCTTTTTCATTGCGCTTTCAGCCGCCATTTCTTCAGTGCCGATCTCACTTCTTGTCTATGGTGGCATCACCACTGGCGGCACTGGTTTGATCACTGCGTACCTGGTAGAAACTGGCAGGGGCATAGTACAAGCTGTGTTTGCATCGAGTTTCCTGACGGAACCTGTAGATAAGATCACGACCGCCATGCTCGCTTTTGCCATTGTGCAGGGCCTTTCCAAACGCTTCATCGCCCGTTTCCCGCGCGCCGAAAACGTTGAGACGGATGAAAAGATCAGCCGCACACAGTTGTACATTGCTGTTGCCGTTGTGATCCTCCTGATTTTGTTCGCAATTTTTCTGCTCGGGAGACTCACTGGCGCGTAGACTTGATTGATCCGATATTAAAGGCCAGACAGGAATGTCTGGCCTTTAATATCTTATAATTGTGCACATTCTGTTCCAGAATAAACCAGGCAGATTTCTAACCTATGCATGAGCGTCTTTCCTTTTTCGTAAAACGCGATAGCCCCATCCACCGCCTCAATCCAATGACTAAAGTCGTTTTGGCGCTCTCGCTTGTGTTAATCGCATTTTCCAGCCCATGGTATTGGACACCGCAGGCGATTTTTCTCCTTGCGATTGTCCCTCTTTCTTTTATTGCAAGCGTCGTGAAAGAATACTGGAACTTCTTTCTCAAAGTAATATTGGCGACTGTCAGTGTCCTGTTCGTCATGCAGGCATTGTTTCTGCCCGGTGAATCAAGAATTATTTTTGAAATATTCGGACTGGAGGTCACAGAGCTGTCTGCTCAACTGGCTTTCAGGAACGCAACTCGTATTGCGGTGATGGTCTCTTCATTCACGATACTCCTGCTTACCACCCATCCCAGCGAATTGATGTCTGACCTCACACGCCGCGGCCTGCCAGGTCAATTCGCCTATGTAATCATCGCCTCACTTCAAATCATTCCACAAATGCAGGCCAAGGCGCAGACGATTATCTCGGCGCAACGCTCCCGCGGGTTGGATACCCAAGGCAGTTTCTTCAGAAGGGTGGGAGCAATCGTCCCGCTCGTTGGACCGCTTGTCTTCGGCTCGCTCGTTGAAGTGGAAGAACGCGCGATTGCCATCGAAGCGCGTGGATTCACCTCCACGCGAAAAAAGACCTCTCTTCATGATATTCCAGACTCCAGTCTCGATAGAGCGATTCGCTGGACGCTGGCTATTCTTGTTGTTCTTTCATTTGCACTTAGATTATGGCTATCGTAAACCTGCAAAACGTCACATACAAATATCCGCTCACGGATTCGCCCGCGCTTCAAAATATTAACTTGCAGGTCGACGAAGGCGAGTTTGTTGCCATTATCGGGCCCAACGGCGCGGGTAAGTCCACGCTGTGCTACACGTTGGCGGGATTTGTGCCGCATTTTTTCAAGGGTGAGCTGACCGGGACCGTGGAAGTAGCCGGGAACGAGTCCAGCCAATCCACTTTGCACGAGTGGGTGCTGAATGTCGGTCTGGCTTTTCAAAATCCGTTTAACCAGATCAGCGGCGCAAAATATACAGTTTTCGAAGAACTGGCTTTCGGTCTGGAAAATATCGGTGTGCCGCGTGATGAAATGAGAGCACGTGTGGAAGGCGCGCTGGAATTAACCGGCATCAGTGATTTAGCCGATCGCTCACCCTATTCCCTCTCTGGGGGACAACAGCAACGCGTTGCACTGGCATCCATTCTGGTCATGCAACCAAAGGTTCTCGTCCTCGACGAGCCAACGTCACAGATGGACCCCATCGGCACGCGCGAAGTCTTCGGCGTAATCCGAAAAATGGCAGGGCAGGGAATGACGGTTATCCTTGTCGAACACAAGGTGGAGTGGATCGCACAATTTGCAGACCGGGTCATCGCGCTGAAAGACGGGCAGATCCTTCTCGATGGGAGT
>DATDRD010000583.1:0-2120 GCA_035291925.1 Anaerolineales bacterium | reverse complement strand
AGCGCCCTGTCAAAGAACGTTTTTACTTGTAATTGAAACTGATGGATTTACTTATGGATAACGCCCTGCATCACCCGCCGCGCAGACAACGCATCAAGCATCTAATTCTCACGGATGAGAGCAGCTATTCGCGGTTGGGTGCATACCGTTGTTAGGCGCGGCATACTTAATCAGATATGACAATTTCCCACTTCACATTGAATGCTAGCGAACACGTTTCGCAATAGAAGCTAGTACTACAACGAGATTTCGTATTACAACGAGACTTCGGTTATTACAACGAGACTTTGCGTTTGCGATGGTTTGAGCAAGGTTGATCTAACTGAGAACGGGTACGATTGCGGTGCGAACAGTAAGCAGCATAGTTGCGACGTTGATGATAGTGCAAAATCGCGGGGAGGTCAGGCTCGGGTTTGAATTCGGTTTCGATGACTCGCGCCGCCCATTGATGAGCCTGGGCGGTGGTGAGGGCAGGGTTTTTTTTTGAAACAGGAGGCGCAAGCGAATCAGGAACAAATGGGCCAGGAAGGATTGCAACATGTGATGATGCCAACCCTGCCAAGTGCGTGTTTCGAAATGATCCAATCCGACTTCTCCCTTGGCTTCTTCCAGCGCCGTCTCCACAGGCCAGCGCATCCCGGTGAGGCGTGTCAATTCTTGCCTGGAGCAATCGGCGGGTGCATTGCTCAAATAAAACTTGGTTTCCGGTTGCGAGCCAAGTGTGCGACGAAAGATCGCCCAACCGCGCGGGCCTGGCAGTTCATCGCGCACGGGTGTTACGCGTACAAAAGCCAACTCGACCGTCAGCGGACCTTTACTGCCTTCCTGGATCTTGCGTCGGTGCCATGCGGTGCGAGGCAGTTGAGCGCCCAAAGCTCGCAGTTCCAACGGCCGCGGAGCAGTGCGTTTCACGCGGGGGTGGGTACGCGGTCGGCCGAACAGACCGCGCCCGGGTGGTTCGATGGCTGGCGTCCGCAACCACACGCGCGTATCGGCAGGCACCTCCGCCAGGTACCACTTGTCCAAGGCGGCGATTCCATCCAAAAACGCCGGAATTTTCCCGTAACTTTCGTCGCAGGTGACCCAGCGGAAAGGAATCACGCCGCGCTGGACAAGACTGCGGATCATCTCCAACCCCAACTCCGGCTCTGTGTGAAAGACCAGTGTCTCTGGAATCCCGCACGCTTGCCATCTCTTCCGAGACACAGTGCTGAACCACTCTTCCGGCACATACAAGCGTTCATCCAAAAAGGCATAGCCCTCACGACTGGCATACACCAGGAAGACCCCTTCCTGGCAATTAGCAATCTTTCCCAGATGTCCACAGTATTGATGCGCCACACCCACCGAATGTTTCCCCTGCTTGGGAAAACCACTGCCATCCACGATGACCACGCCATCGTCTTCCCCCAACCAGGAACTCACCAAACTTTGCACATGGATCATCAGCGGTGCGGTGTCCCATTCTCCTTGTCCAATGAACTGCTGCAGCCCACGAATCGCATTCGGCTTCGCGCCGATCAGCGACAACACCATCGGTTCGATCGTCTTGCGTTCCAAGTTAGACAATTGTCCGCACAGGTACAGCAACGACCAGGCGCGCTGTTCGCGACGTGGAAACAATGGCTGGTATTGACGATGAAAAACTTGCAATTCCTCTGCACTCATCGTCACATCGCATGTGCTCATTCTGTCCGATGGCTTGCGCCCGCTCGCCGGTGGCCGACGCGAGGCGCGGCGGTTGATCCGTTTGGTTTTCTGACTCATGGCGATCTCCTTCTCGATTTATGGCTCGCCGATGAGTGTAAACCTTAAAATCTCGTTGTAAGAATCGAAATCTCGTTGTAATATGAAGTCTCGTTGTAATACTAGGAATATCAATAATATTTGGTCCCTTTGTAAAACGATCAACGACTTCAAGCTCATTTAATTTCGTCACATACGGTTCGACTTTGTCAATCAACCTATGCGACTTTGCTTCTTGGATTCAACTGTGAAGTGCAACAGACTGATCGAAGAATACTTCAAAAGGCGACTTGAAGTCAAGGCATTTTCTAGGACGATGATTGAGCCTGTCTACAGCAACCTTGGTTTCAGATCGTGCAACTTTTGAGAAATCA
>DATDRD010000582.1:0-2504 GCA_035291925.1 Anaerolineales bacterium | reverse complement strand
GATGAGAGTTTTGTTATATGCGGCCCTGGCACAGTACGAGGATGAGCATGGTCCGTTCGATGATCTGCTATCACTGATGGTAGGGCTGCCGCTGCAGATGATGACGGGTGATTCGGCGAAGGATTTTCAGAAGGGCGTGCGCAGGTGGCTGATGGGCACGCATCAATTTGATGTGGATGGGATCTCTCACATAGTCCAGGTGGAGGAGGTGAGACAGACGTCACAACCCGTTGGAGCGCTGTTCGATTATGTCCTGGATGACGAGGGGCAAATGATCGGCGGGCGTGGATCCACTTTGCTGGATGAAGTGGGGGTGATATCGGTTGGGTTCAACACGGTTGAATTACTGGTCGTGAAGGAGCGCGGGGCAGTGGAGCGTTTCACTGCAGGGAATACGGTGGGTGTTCGGCGGTTGCTGGAGTTGATCAATCGGGAGGGGCTGTGGTCCCTGGGTGAGCTGGACTCGAGGCTGCGTGCAGGCCGTTTGAATGGCGAGGTGAAAGCAGCTCTTCCAATTTGGAGCCGCGAGGTGAACGGTGAGATCGAGAAGAGGTGGGGCCTGTCGCATCGTCGTTTTGCGAAGGTGCTCGTGGTGGGCGGTGGTGCTCTGTTGTTGAAGGAAGCGCTGACGCTGCAGTTCGGTCATAAGGCTTTCGTGCCGAATGATCCGGTGCTGTCGATTGCGAGAGGGTTGTGGAAGCTCTCTGTGATGAAGAAGTGATTCTTTCACCACAAAGGACACGAAGAGCACGAAGACAAAATGCGATAAGTGGTAATTAATGATCGGAGGTTTTATGGCGAGACCAAAAGATAATGTTCGTTCGGTGCGGGTGAGATTGGATGGTTATTTGAAGCCAGGCACAGATCTTGAAGTGGATCGGGTGCTGATGTGGCTTGCTTCTTTGCCACCGCGCACGAAGTTCCCTGCTGTCATTGCCCGATTGATCGTTGGGGGAGTGGTCGAGGCGATGGTTGTAGACGATGACGCGATGATCAGGGAGCAGTTGCAGGCGGCGAAGGATATCATGGCAAATTTTGTAGTGGATTAGTGCTGTTTCACCACGAAGGTCACTAAGGAGCACAAAGGAATAATTATTAACCGCCAAAAACCCGAACTATTCTTAACCGCCAATAACGTGCGTGTGGTCATGCGTGCGTGCGGAACGTCAGAGTTTTTGCACGTCTCTTCTTTTTGGGGGAGGGGAGAGCGCGGTGAGAAGGATGAAGTGTGAACGCTTTGCGTGAAGGATGAATATGATGAATGATTCAAACACAAAGGACTCTAAGGAGCACGAAGAGAGACCAATCCCTGATAACCTTGAACGTATTGGGATGGGGCTTGATTGTGTTGAATGTGGAAATCCTACGAGCTGGCTGCCGTGCTGGAATTGCAGTGGTGAAGGTGGCTGGGATGGTGAAGAACTGATCGAGGAAGATCCGCTTTGGTATGACATCGATGATTACCGGAGATGTGATGAATGCCGAGGCAAGGGCGGATGGAATTATTGCATCGGGTGCAGGAAGATCGTGAAAGTGGCCCCACCCCTGTCCCCTCTCCAAATGCGGGAAGAACGCCCGAATTTGGAGAGGGGAGATTCGCCGGGTGTTTGTCGCTTGGATACGACATGACTGAGCGAGGTGGATCATGAAGCATGCTGCTGCTTTGAAGGTGGCTGAAGGATTGGTTGAGCATTTTCGACCTGCGTGTGAGCGGATCGAGATCGAGGGGTCTCTTTGCAGGTTGAAGCCGGAAGTGAAGGATATCGATCTGCTTATAGTCCCAGATCTGAATCCATTGCCAAGGCCGCGGGCAGAATTTGGGAAACCACCACCGCCTGTTTACAAAACTGCGCTCGATAAGACGATCGCAGACATGCAGGCAGATGGAGCAATCATTTTGGAGAAGGCCGGCGAGCATAGCAAGAAGTTTTATTTGAAGTATGCTGGCATCTCCGTGGAAATGTATCTGGTGTTGCCGCCTGCCACGTGGGGCGTCCGGTCAGTAATCCGCACTGGACCTGCAGATTTCAGTCATTGGATGGTGACGAAGAAAATGCACGGAGGCGCGTTGCCAGATACTTATTATGTGAAAGATGGAGCTGTATGGGACGGCACTTTTGAAATGAAGTTCGAGACGCCCGAGGAGATTTATTATTTCAAACTCTGCGGATTGGGCTGGATCGAGCCGAAGGACAGGGTGGCGAAATGGAAGAGGTGATTTTCAACCGGTTGACGATGGAGGGGATTCGGGAAGTGAAGCTGATCAGCGATGCGCCGGTGCGGGAAGAACGGATGATGCTGTTCGTGCCCGGGGCCGCCATAGGTCTGGAGCAGGTGCGATGCTACGACACAGCGGCGCTGAAGGTCTTTTATGGGGAGGCAAGCTGGCCGGCGCGTGAAGCGGTCGATTTCCAGTGCGAGGGATGGCCGAAGTTCCGAAGGCTGGTGGTATGGAAGCTGATGTCAGGGGAAAGGGTCAGCGAGGGGATGCGTTGTGCGGCCTG
>DATDRD010000581.1:0-3835 GCA_035291925.1 Anaerolineales bacterium | reverse complement strand
AACCCATTCCGGGATTGCGGACGATGATTGGCTGCGGGGTGCCCCATTTTTCGTTCGCGAATTCCTTCATCGATACGAAATACACTTCCGCGGGGAAGGGGGTTCTGTCATTGAAAGCCTTGCCGATGAAGTCGATCACCTTGGGGATATTCGCGGTCGCGATGGTGTGGCGTCCCGCCCTGAATACGTCCAGCGCGTTCCCATCACGAAAGAAAACCGCTGCCTGCGACTCACGCACGATCACCTGCGAGCCGATGCGGTAATCGCCGATCCCCTGCTCAGGGAAGCGATGGACGATCTCATCTTCCATCTCGGTTGGATATTCAATGACGTCAAAAATTCTTGCCATGGTATTTCTCCTTTGAAAGTGATAGCAAATTCATTATAGTCCATGCACAGATGCGCTACAAGTCGAAGATGGCGCTCTGCGCCGAACGTTTTTCTTATTCTTATACGCAAATAGACTCTAAGGGTTTCTAGTACCCTTAGGGTCTGGTTTACCCTTTCATTACCTTCCCCGTGCCTTTATCTCTTACCATCAACACCTCCGCCATGATGCTGACCGCGATCTCCTCTGGCGTTTCCGCGTTCAACTCGAGACCCATCGGGGAATGGACGCGCGCGAACTTTTCTTCGGATACGCCTTTCTCTTTCAATGCTTTGACTGTCGTCAGCCATCTGCGCTTGGAGCCAATAACACCGATGTACGCCGCATTTGACTCAAGCAGACTCGGAAGACCCTGCGCGTCGACGCTTGACCCGCGGCTGGTGATTACCAGATAAGTCTGAGGTGTCACTTTGAGCTGTTCCGTTAACTTCCCCATTTCGACGGGATAATACGCGTCCGCCCCCGGCACGGACTCGGGATTACAAAACTCCGGGCGGTCATCGCTCACTGCTACCCTGAATCCCAGCCACTTCGCCAGATGGACAACGGCCTTGCCAACATGCCCACCGCCGATCACAACGATCATCGCAGGGGGAAGGATGGGTTCCACGAACACCTCCACAGTTCCGCCGCACACACCCGGGTCGCCGCGTGAGGGATCAGCCATTGTGTAGGATAAAGTCTGCGCATTGCCGCTCTTCAAGGATTCGATGGCGGCTTTGATGACGCGGCTTTCCAGTTCTCCACCACCCACTGTGCCAATAAATCGACTGTCTGGATAGACGAGCATTTTGCTGCCTACATGCCGTGGCGTGGAGCCTTCACTCTTTACCACTGTACATAAGGCGGCGGATTCGTTGTTCTTTGCAAGTTCGGAGAGGGCTTGGTAGATTGTATTCATCTACAGAATCTTAACGTTGTCATCTCTCTTCATAGATGATGACCTTTTCCTGATCTACATAAGGACGAATATACGGACTGAGGCTGTCTTCGGTAACCAGGTCTACCTCTCGTCCTAATTTTTTCTGCAAATCTTCTTCGATTTCTAGAAGCTTAAATAATCCAAGTTTAGGGCGTTCACTGGACGGTTTGAGCCTAATAAGCAAGTCTATATCGCTTTTCGTTGTTGCTTCCCCGCGTACAGTAGAACCAAAAACTGCCAGGCGATTGATGTAGGGCTTGAGAATAGGTACTGCTTTTCTTCGAATTTCCGCATATTTATCCATAACCATATTTTACCGTACCCCGCATATGGTTATCGCGTCAATCCTGAGTTTCCAGTAAATGGTTCTCAAGCCGGTCCATCGCTTCCATGGATGACCGTTCCAGATCAATATCGTGCATCTTTCCAAGAACAATGACCGATCACAGGCAGTGAGCCAATTGAGCCTCAAGTTTCTCCTTGCTATTGGCAATTACATGCCTGCCATGTTCCGCTATGACAAGTTTGACCAGGTTATTTACATCCCCAGCAAATCCCTGTGCAATGTCTTCACTCGTTGAAGGTACGCCATAAAGTTGTTTCTCTCTTTCTTCATACTGCCTGCGAAGGTCCATTGCCCTGTTGATTATTTTTTGAAATTCCATTATCTCTCCAACAATCCCAATACTACAGGCAACAACTGCTTCTTTCTTGAAACCACGCCTGGTGCATCGCGGGTGCCATCGGGCAGGGGTGGGTAAGGCAGATCGTTGAGAACAGGCGCTGCGTTGGATGAGGTGATGAGTGTGCTTGAGCCGCGCACCACATCGGTGATGAGCAACATGGCGAAGTCCAGTCCTCGCTTGTCTCGCAGGTCGTTGAGCGCTTTTGTCAATGGTTCGAGATGATCGGAGAGTTGTACCAAATCGGTCACTTCAGCCTGTGCGATGGCGAATTTGAATCCGCCCGCTTCGTAAAGCTTGATGTCGTTGCTGACGATTTCTGCGGGTTTTCGATTTGACAATCCCGCACCTGCCGAAAGGATGGCTTTCCCATAGGATTCGATCGTCTCGCCTTTGAGCGGGCTGCCTCCCACGAACGCCCAGCGCGCCAATCTTTCGGCGGCATCCCGGTCGCGCGGTGTGGTGGTGGGAGAGGTCAGGATAAGGGTATCAGACAAAAGTCCCGCGAGAAGCGCACCTGCCAGCGCCGGCGGCATGGAAAGTCCCGCCTCCGCCGTCTGTTCGCAAACGAGAGTCGACGTCGATCCCACGATGTCTACAGTGAATCGAATCGGTGTATGTGTGTGCTGATTGCCAAGCCGGTGATGATCCAATATCTCCAGCAGTTCGGCTTCTTCGAGCGCGGCAATGGATTGACGCGGCTCGTTATGATCCACGAGAATAATTTTGAGGCGGGGAGGATTCAGGATATCGCGCTGGCGCGCAATCCCCAAATACAAACCATTTTCATCCACAACCCAGTAATCATCATCCTCGTCACGGAGGATACGGTTGAGGAAATCGCGGATGTGCCCGCCGGCCGGGAACTTCGGAACGCTCGTATCGGCCGCGTCTTTGCACGGCGCGGACATCATCTCGCGCACGGTGGTATCGCCGGGTCGCGGACCCAGTATCTCGGAAAAATATTTGAAGAGACTATAGCCATGGATGATGCCATATGGTTTGCCATCTTCATCCACAACAGGCGCAACGCCACCCGTGCGGCTGGCCAGGGTCCACGCCATGCCGAGCTGCGCGTCCGGGCGGATGCTATCCAGCCTTTGCATCACGGACTCAAAGCGCGGGGATGCATCGGTGAGGAGGACTGGCGCTTCGAGATTGAGTTGTTTGAGTACCCATGCAGATTGCGGGTTGAGCGCGCCGGCGCGTGCCGCGACCGTATCTGCGCCATCACGTTCGCGCAATAGCCAGGCATATCCCATGGCAGAAGCGATGGAGTCGGTGTCAGGGTTGACATGTCCGATGACGTAGATTCTTGACATAACTCTATTTTACCTGCTGGAGCGCTCTCCATACTTTTTCAGGTGTGACGGGATTATCATCCACGTTCACACCCACAGCATCAAGGATCGCATTCCCAACGGCGGGCGCGACGCCGTCCATTGGGATTTCTGCGACAGCTTTTACGCCAAATGGATGACTCGGCTCGAAGGTTTCCACAAAGATCGTTGTGAGTTCAGGCATCTCGTCCGCGCGGAAGATGTGATAGCGGTCCAGGTCGCGTTCGATGGCGTCCCCTTTCTTGTCGTAACGCATCTCTTCGCAGACCGCGTAACCCAGAGCCTGGGTCATGCCGCCTTCGATTTGGCCCGATGCAGTTAGTGGATTCACAATAACGCCCGAATCAACTGCCATCACGAGTTTGTCCACCGTCACCGCGCCGGTTTCCACATCCACAGTGACTTCTGCAAATTGCGCCGCGAAGGGAGGTGGTGATACAGGCGAGACATAAGAAGCCACACCCATGATCTGTTCCTGATTCTCTTTATGTAAAGCGTTTAA
>DATDRD010000580.1:0-2755 GCA_035291925.1 Anaerolineales bacterium | reverse complement strand
GGAGATGAGAGTCCTGAACGAGCAGCAGTTCCGGCACCCGATTGATGCGTTGGAACCGGTCGTCAAGATAAGGGATCTATTAAAGGCCATCGATGACATCCGCAAGATTTACGTTTCTCCCGCGATCCAGAGATATATCATCGATCTGGTCGGGCGCACACGCCACAGTGGAGATGTGTATCTCGGCGCCAGTCCGCGTGGAAGCCTTGCCCTGTTTCGCGCCGGACAGGCGCGCGCCGCGCTCCAGGCCCGCGATCACGTGCTGCCTGATGATATCAAGGCGCTCGCCATCCCCGTGCTTGGGCATCGCATCATTGTCTCGCCTGCCGCGCGCTTGCGCGAGTTGAGCGCGGACCGCATTGTACAGGAGATCCTATACAGCGCGCCCGTGCCCGGCGGTGATTACCAGACTGATTCTTCAAAGGCAAAGGTCAAGGAACAGTGACGCCGGGGCGCATTTTTGTTTTATTGATTTTTGCAGTAGGGGCGGTCGGAACCATGGTGAACGGCGCGGTGTTTTATATCCGCCTGCTTTATCTGGGTTCCCTGCTGATCATCATTGCCTGGGTGCTGAGGATGATTTCATTGAATGGCATAAAAGTGGAACGCCAGGCGCGTTCCTTGCGGGGTAGCGTGGGTGATATTTTCGAAGAGCATTTTGAGGTATCGAACGCAAGCAAACTGCCAAAACTCTGGCTGGAGGTCTCGAACGAATCGTCCGTTCCAAACGCAACCGGATCGCGCCTGCTCACTCTTTTGCGTTCGGGGCAGAAGCGTTCCTACACCGCCCGCACCTGGCTCACCACCCGCGGCGGTTTCCTGCTCGGGCCGACCAAAATTACCTCCGGTGATCCTTTTGGCATATTCCGGGTCTCGCGCGTATTCCCCGCCTCATCCACACTGATGGTCCTGCCCATGATGTTCCGTGTGAACCAATTCCTTTCCCCTCCCGGTCTGCTGCCCGGAGGGAAGGCGATCCGGCGGAAATCGATCGATATTACCCCTCACGCCGCCGGGGTGCGCGAATATGTCACCGGTGACCCGATGAAGCGCATTCACTGGCCGACGAGCGTTCGCCGTGACCAGCTCATGGTCAAGGAGTTTGAACAGGATCCTCAGGCGGAAGTATGGCTTTTTCTTGACACCTATAAGAGCGCTCATGTTGAAAAAGCAAACGAGGAGCTTATCTCTCCCGTGGATGATCTTATTCTTCTACGGCGGCCAAAGTTCAAGTTGCCGCGCTCGACCCTTGAATATTCGATCAGCATTACCGCGTCACTGGCGCATTACTTCCTTGAGCAGCGCCGATCTGTCGGGCTGGTCACTTCCCTGGGGCGAAGTTACAAGGTCATCCCTGCCGAACGCAGTGAACGGCAGGAGGCAAAGATCCTTGAGGAACTCGCGTTCCTGCAGGCGGAAAGCACTTTTACGTTTCCCAGCCTGGTCACAGCACAGATGGGACAATTGCCGCAAGGGAGCAGCGCTATCCTTGTTACGCCAATGATCTGGTCTGAGTTATTGCTCGCCGTGGACAGTCTCCAGCGGCGCAAATTACGATCCGTTGTTGTCCTGCTCATGGCTCATTCGTTTGGCAACCGTGCCAGCAATGAAGACCTGGCAAAATCATTGGAAGAGCGCAATGTGCCCGTATGCCGTGTGTATTGTGACGCGGATCTATCTGAAACGCTTTCAAGTTTTGCAACCGCTACCTTCTCACAGGACTTTGCATGGCGCAGACCCGTGTTATCACACTTGACTTGAACTTTCAGGGACGCCCGCACGCCATCGCAGCGTATCTAATTCGATACCCGAAGGGAGACGGCGCGGTGTTGATCGAAAGCGGACCCGGCTCGACTCTTTCTTCGCTTCAGGCTGGCCTGGCGGAACAGGGCTTATCTCCCCGCGATGTGACCCACGTGCTGCTCACGCACATCCATCTCGACCACGCAGGCGCGGCAGGCTGGTTGGCTCAGCACGGCGCGCAGATTTATGTGCATCCGGTCGGCGCTCCGCATATGATCAACCCGGAAAAACTCCTGGCGAGCGCGGCGCGTATTTATGGCGACAAGATGGAATCATTGTGGGGTGAGTTCCTGCCTGTTCCTGAGAGTCAACTCACAGTGCCGAAGGATTCCGAAGAAATTGAGATTGGAGATTTGAGATTTGTCCCGATCAATACGCCGGGACATGCCGAGCATCACTATGCATATCTCTTCGAAGATATCTGTTTTTCGGGTGATGTAGGTGGAGTCCGAATCCCCGGCTATCAATATTTGCGAGTCCCGATGCCGCCGCCTGAATTACATTTGGAGCGTTGGCATGAGAGCCTCGCCCGCCTGCGAAGGGAAAAGTTCGCGTGCATTGCACCGACTCACTTCGGCATCTACGATGACCCCGAATGGCAACTACGTGAGGTGGAAAAAGGGCTCGATTCTGCGGCTCTATGGCTCGAGCAAACAATGTCAGAAGATCCATCCATGGAGGTGGAGGCGTTGCGGCAGAGCTTCACCGAATGGATGCTGGAAGAAGGGGTGCAAATGGGCCTGAGCGAGGATGTCATGGGCGCCTATCATTTGGCGAACCCACCCGGCATGAGCGCGGATGGGTTGCTGAGGTATTGGAAGAAAGTACGCATGGCATGATAAGATTAACAGCGCTGTTACGGCGCTGTTTTACTGTATTCGTTGACGGATGTCACGCCTAACGCGTGATGCTTGCAACAGGGCAATCTGGCTCGTTCAAGATATACTTATCA
>DATDRD010000579.1:0-3574 GCA_035291925.1 Anaerolineales bacterium | reverse complement strand
GTTCAAAATGACAACCGGAAGATGTATGTCATTTTGAACCGGGCAGTCGGGCTGGAGGGAGTGACCAAGACACAAGCCGAAGAGATCCTTGGTTTAACGATCAAGACAGCGATCCCTTATATGGGGAGCAATTTTTCGCTGGCTAACAACTTACACCAACCCATCACAACGAAATATCCAACCGATACAGCATCCATTATTCTCAAGGAAACGGGAGAGAATATGATAAAGCTTGCGCGCCTGCACCGCGCTCAATGAGGCTCCTAATGAAAGTGCAAGGCAATTTCCTCTCCACTTCGACTACACTTTGGCCCTAAGCCTCCACAATTCGAAAAGTGACAGTTCATCATTGTGTGCTGCCATTGTTGTCAGCATGATCGGAGGAATGGTCTGCGGAAGCATCACCAGGCGAGACTCCAGGTTTAAGGAGATACACTATGTCCATTGAGTATTATGATGAAAAAGGCAAGGTCTTTACCGATATTGTATCCAAGGTTGCCGTCCAGGCTACCATTCAGACAACCACCCATAGGATGCGCGGGCTGCTTCATGTTCGCAGGGACCAGCGCATCAAAGATGAATTGGATCATGATGAAAAGTTCCTTGCGCTTACTGAGGTGAGCGTATTGGGCCCAGACGGACAATCGCTGTTTCAGGCGCCGTTTGTCGCAGTGCAGCGGGCACAGATCGTATGGGTCATTCCCGAACAAAATAAAGATGAAGAGAAGGGTTCCTGATGGCTGCCCCGATTTTATCCGATTTTACGAGGCTCACTTCCGCTGATCTTCTTAAGTTCAAGCGTTATCTTATCGAAAACGTTGGCCGTTCAATGGAGGGTGAGGAGTTGCAAATCGGCGACCGCTCTGAATTTATGAAACAGCGCCTGGGTGAGGTCTACATCCAAACAAAAGTGAATTTGCCCGAAGATATTCGCAAGCAGATCTTTGACGATATCCTTGATGAACTCACAGGCTTCGGTCCCATTCAACCTTTATTGGATGATCCTGATGTCAGTGAAGTGATGGTAAATGGGCCGAAGAAAGTCTACATAGAAAAAGGCGGCCAGTTGACCAAAACCCCCATCACCTTTGACGACGATGACCATGTTTTGCGGATCATTGACCGCATCATCCTGCCCCTCGGCCGCCGTGTGGATGCAGACAGCCCCACCGTCGATGCACGCCTGCCAGACGGTTCACGCGTCAATGCAGTGATCAGACCTGTATCGATTGACGGGCCCTGCATCACAATCCGTAAATTCAGAAAGGACAAACTCTCGGTCCAACAATTGGTGGATTATGGTTCTCTGACAAACCACATGGCTGAATTCATTCGGGCGTGTGTGATCGCGCGACTGAATATCGTCATTTCAGGCGGAACAGGCTCGGGCAAGACGACACTTCTTAATGTGCTCTCGAGCTTTATTCCCGAGAATGAACGTGTTATTACGATAGAAGACGCGGCCGAGTTGCAGCTTCAGCAGGATCACATTCTGCGCATGGAAACGAAAGTCGCCAGCGTGGATGGGACGGGCGCAGTGACGATCCGTGATCTCGTCCGCAACTCCTTGCGTATGCGACCTGACCGCATTGTAGTAGGCGAGTGCCGCGGCGGCGAGGCGTTGGATATGTTACAAGCCATGAACACGGGCCACGACGGTTCACTGACCACTTTACACGCAAATACGCCGCGTGACGCGCTTTCTCGTTTGGAGACCATGGTATTGATGTCGGGCATGGAACTGCCACTCAAGGTTGTGCGCCAGCAGATTTCGTCAGCAGTGGATCTCATCATCCAGCAGACGCGCCTGAAAGACGGCTCTCGGAAGGTGACAGCCATTACCGAAGTCGTTGGCATGGAAGGTGAGATTGTGGTCCTGACTGACATCTTCAAATTTGAGCAAACAGGGGTTGGCCAGGACGGCAAGATCATCGGTGAATTAAAACCGACCGGCATTCGTCCAATCTTTGGTCCGCGACTGGAGGCGGCAGGCTTCAAACTCGGCGCTGAAATTTTCATGCCGGCAGGCGGGCTGAATTTGGGTCAAAGACGGTAATAGGAGACAGCCTCTGCTATAATCGGGTCAATGCTTTTGTATTTACTATGATGGGCATTCCAGAGGTTCCATGGATACCAAGTCCCAGGTAACTATTCGCACAAAAAAACTTGGCCTGTTGATCCGCGATGCGCGCCTTGCCGCACGTAGAAGCATTGAGGAATGTGCTGACGCCCTTGGTATTAAGAAGAATTTGTTCCGCGCCTACGAGGAGGGACTCAGGTCTCCTTCTTTGCCGGAATTGGAAACACTGGTTTTCTATCTTGATCTTCCGATGGACCATTTCTGGGGCAAGCAGGTGAAATCAGAACGCATTTCTCCACATAAAAATCTCGATCTGCCAAGGCTTCTGGCTGTGCGCCAGCGGAAAATTGGAGCCCTTTTGCGACAGGAACGCCTGAATGCCAGCATCTCCATTCGTAATCTCGCAAATGCAACAGGCATGCCAGGCACGCGCATCAAAGCCTATGAGTTGGGAGAGCGTCCCATTCCCCTGCCCGAGCTGGAATTACTGGTCAAAACGCTGGGCGGAAGGATCGAATCCTTCTTTGACCGGAGTGGACCCATCGGACAGTGGATGATGAATGAGGAGGCGGTTCAACACTTCCTTGAGCTGCCGATGGAGTTGCGCCAGTTTGTTGCACTGGCGGTCAACCGTCCCTATTTGGAGCTTGCGAGGAAACTGAGCACCATGTCCAGGGATAAACTGCGTTCGGTGGCGGAAGACCTGCTGGACATCACATTTTAGGATCGCGTGTGGATCAGCCTAATCCCATAACATTTGCTGAAAAAGGCAAAAGAGAATACGGGAACGGAAATTACGCCGCCGCGGCGGATCTGTTTTCGCAGGCCGCGCAGGCTTATGCATCGGTGCAGGACGAGTTGAACGCGGCAGAAATGAAGAATAACCAGAGCGTGGCTCTATTGCAGGCGGGGAAGGCAGAAGAGGCATTGCGAGCCACCGAGGGGACGGAAGAAGTCTTTCGAAATGCAGGTGATTTAAGACGACAAGGTGTTGCAGCAGGCAACCGGGCCGCCGCACTGGAGGGACTTAAAAAATGGAATGAGGCGCTGGCGGAATATGACCGTGCTGCCGCCCTCTTTGAGCAGGCAGGCGCGGGTGACATGCATTCGGTGGTGCGTAAAGCTGCGGCAAACCTGAATCTAAAACGCGGCCGCATTACTGCTTCACAGCTGGATGTGTATGATTCTCTGCGCTTGGTTGAGAAGCCTACGCTCACCCAGCGCATTATGAAATTCTTGATACGTATTGGAGTTAGGTAGTATTACTGCTCGCGCAGGGCCTCTGAGCCTGCGCTTATTGCGGAGAATACGGCGGTCGGAGACCGCCTTTGAGCAATCCATGCAAGGTGAATAGTGATCAACACCCTGGTTCGCCCGGCGGATATCAACGACCATCAGCAGTTATCGAACCTGATCTTTTTTGAAACCCGCCTCCATCGTCACCTCGATTGGCGCTCGCCATTGGAATGGCTGGGCGCTCCGTTTTACTGGGCG